>VBOG01000131.1 GCA_005877815.1 Nitrospirota bacterium | reverse complement strand
CGGTGCCGATGTTCGGACGCAATTGGAGGTGAAGCCGACATACCGCGCGGATGGCGGCGTGTCGATCCGACGCAAGTGACCCCAACTGCGACATTGGGCGCCAAATTTGCTGTGATGCAGCATCGCCCCCGAATGTGATAGCCTCAGTCAGGTCGCCCGCCGACCGATTTGCCGGTGCAGCAGCCGACCAAGTTCAACTTCGAGATCAATCTCAAGACCGCCAATGCTCTTGGTCTGACGGTACCGAATACGCTTCTTGTCAGTGCCGATGAGGTGATCGAATGAAAGGTTGCGCTACGCACAGCGCAAATCGGGAGGTGTTTCATGCCGGAGCCAATCACGCGAACTATCCTCGAAACATTCGACGTTCCGGACAGCAACTACGAAACGGTGATTATGCTTGTCGAACTCGCGCCTCGGGTAAATACGGGACTTCACACCCATCCGGGCTTCGATGCTGCCTATCTGGTCGAAGGCGATCTTACGGTGCTGGAGCGTGGTCAGCCGGGCAAGCCCATTCACACCGGTCAATCTTGGCATGTCCGGCCGGGGGCAGTGCATGAAGTAAAAGCGGGTGACCGAGGCACCAAGGTGCTTGCCATGTACGTCGTGGAGAAAGGCAAGCCGTTGGCTACGCCGTGGCCGCCGCCACAGTCAAACTGACACGATCCTTCCACATTTGGGGGAAATGCGAGATCGCGTGTACAAGAGATATCTTGTTGTTTGGCTTAGAGATGGCGACGGCGGCCTCGAGGTGCCAGACAAGTTGCTCGCACTCGCTGACGAAATGATCGAGTGAACACATTCCCGGCAAGTTGACACGGTCGGCCCCCAGACCATGGTGCCGCTTCGCGTGCTCGCGATTTTCAGCAATCTGCTGTTCTGCGCCTTTGGCGCCCTTGAGGGGGCAAAGCAGATCATAAGATCTATTTATTCTTTTCATGAAAAAAATGAATTTCGTCTGGTCGCTGCCTTCTGCTAATATATCTGAGAGCATTTGCTGCAATAGCAAAGCTAAGGGAGCAGGCCGCCATGACCATGCGGGCTGAGCAGTTACCGGACACCGACGCAGCAACAGCATTGATTCACAAGGTTGGTATCGCCCTTTTGATCACGTTTGCTGCAACACTGGCTCTGGTTCACGCGGAGATCTATTTCTCCAATCCACTGATCACGCAGGTTTCCTTCAGCGACATCTTTTAATTCTCAAAGCATCCCCTGTTACGGACATCCGAGGGGAGCTTTACGACTATGGACCTGCCCCAAATGAAATACTTTCTCGCGGTGTGCCAAGCACGAAGTTTCACGCGCGCGGCCGCCATCTGTGGCATTTCACAACCGTCGCTCTCGATAGCCATTCAGCGATTGGAAAAGGAATTAGGCGGCCCGTTGTTCGATCGCGGACCGCCAGTGCAGCTTTTGCCGCGTGGCGAAGCCATTAAACCGTATTTCAAAGCAATCTTGTCCGAAGTCGACAAAATATACTGCTTTGCAACTGGAGTTTCGGAAGACGCTGCGGGTTTCGGCAATGGCCAAGAACGACTATTCGCGTCGGTGTGACGCGTTCAGTTGAAAGCCATCGATCGTATTCTAAAGGTGAGAACTGCCGATCTCCCTGTGCAAGCGCCGACCAAGTACCAAACTTGCTCAATCTCAAGACTGCCAAGACTCTCAGCCTCGACATTCCAGCGACGGCACTCGCCCGCGCCAGACGAGGTGATCGAATAAACGTTGCAAGCGGGCACCTGGTTTGCTGCGGCGCGTTAGGACGCGATTGGCACATTCTGTCAATTCGCGGCAACGCAGCACTTCGGTCGCTTTCGGGAGCGAAGCGGACATGACTGGGCCGTGCTCACAGAACCGGATTTATGAGTACACGCCCTTGGCTTCGCTCAACCCATTTAGGCGCTGAGCGTCCGGCACGCGCAACTACGCAGACGTGGGAATGGAGCGGCTAGGCGAACGAAATTCGTCAATGAAGGTGGCCCAGCGTGTCCAGTGAGATGTCCCTCAGCAGGGAATTGATGCTGCCGGTACGATCCATTCGGCTCAGGCTCATTGCCGGAAGGCCCCAAGGCCTTCCGGCTCTTTCATGTTACGCGCAAAAAATGCTGAGTGACAGTTCCAAGCAGTCCATCAGAGCGGGAGCGGCCCGACCGCGCGCTCGATCGCTTTGATCGCTTGTGCCGAGATGGTCAAAGTCGGATTCGCTGCGAGCGCGCCCGGCATGGTCGAGCCATCCACGATGTGGAAACCGGCATGGACCGCCAGCGGGTCAGTCGTCTTCTTGCTACCGTCGTAGACCTGACCGAACTCATTGACGACTCCCTCGGCCATGGTCGGACCGATGCGGCAGCCGCCGAGCGGATGCGTGACGATCAGCGTTTTCTTGTCGAACACGGGAGGCAGGCCTTCCCATGTCGGCAACGGCGTGTAGGTCCCTCCCATCGCTTGGCTGAGCTTCTGCATCATCTCCTCGACCTTGGTAAAGCAGGCATTATTGGCAATCGGCTTGTCGGCCGGCCAGTCAAGATCGAGCTCATCGCCCTTCAATGAGAAAATCCCATTGGCCTCGTCCTCGCCCATCGCGTTGAAGAAGAAGACGTCGTCGATCAGCTCGGCCTCGGTGGAATGGCGATCCTTGCTCGCGTCTCGGTCTTTTTTGCCGAATATGCGCTCCCTCAGCGTTGCAAACAGGGCACCGATATTCGAGGAAGTCTGACCGCCGACAAAGCCCGCCGGATCGGCCAACGCCAGCAGCGCCTTGCGATCGTCCAGGCCGGTGCGCACAATTCGCGCGAACATCGACGGGATGCCGCAGTCCTCGATGGTATATTGTCGGCCGTCGATCTCGAAACGCACGTCACAGGTGTTGATCGGTCCGCGCGTCGGAAAGACGCTCATCTTGGCCGGCTTGCCACTGGGGCCAGGGATGGGTTTTCCGTCGGCGCCCATCATCGCCGTCCCGACCGCGAGCGCGCCGAAATCACCATTGGTGGAGAAGCCCGCGCCAAGCTTGTCACTGAGCGCGAGCCCGACGTCCCTGCGCGAGCGCATGAGAATTTCGGTGCTGCCGAGAACGCCTGCCGCAAGGAAAATCTGCGCGGCACGCGCCGTTTTTTGCTCGCCGTCGAAATTCGTTCCCCTTCGGTCGAGATAG
>VBOG01000129.1 GCA_005877815.1 Nitrospirota bacterium | reverse complement strand
TCGGTCAACCGCTGCGACCCGGCCGCTTCGTGCAGGCCATCCACGTTCTGCGTGATGAGCCAACAGTTCCCCCCGCGCCGTTCCAGTTCCACCACGGCGCAATGGGCGGCGTTCGGCAATTTCGTGGCGATGAGGCCTCGGCGCCAGTCGTACCACTCCCAGACCACTCGGGGATCGCGCGCGAATGCTTCGGGGGTCGCAAGGTCCTCGGCCCGGAAATTCCGCCACAGTCCGTCGGCTCCCCGGAACGTCGGCACGCCGCTGTCGGCCGAAATGCCCGCTCCCGTTAAGACGGCGATGGCTGACGCATGCGTCAGCTTATTTCTGACTCGGCGAATGCTTTCCTGTTGCATCTCGCTCACAACGCGCGCTGAGACTGCCAGTTGACGAGCCAAACACCCGTCAGGATCAATGCAAAGCCGGTGATCTCGCGCGCGCCAATCGCCTCCCCCAGGACGAGCGCCGACAGCATCAGCGCCGACACCGGAATCAGATTGATGAAGATGCCGGCGCGCGCCGGTCCGATGCCCTTCACCCCATACAGCCACGCCTGCTGTCCCAGGGCCGTCGCAAAGAGGATCAAATAGGCCAACGCCAGCCAACTGGCACCCGGCACAGTCTCGAGCCCCGCGACCAGCCCCTTCTGATCGAACAGGAGAAGCGGAACCTGCGGAATCAGGGAGAGCAACAAGGTCGTCCAATTGACCGTCAGCGGTGAGAACCGCTCCATCGTGCGCCGGCCTCCGATGGAATACATCGCCCAGCTGATCAGTCCCAGCACCACGAGCAGGCCGCCCAGCCATGGAGAGGCGCCCGACATTCCTTGTCCATCGAGACCGGCGACGAGGATCACGCCGGCGAATGAGACCAGACAGCCGCCGATGACAGATCGAAACGGCACATCACGAATCAGCAGGGACGAGAGCAAGGCGGTCACGACCGGACTCGTGCCGATAATGATCCCCGCCGCCCCCGCGCCGATGTACTTCAAGCCGAACAATGTGAACAGATGGTTGCCCAGCACGCCCAGGCTCAAGAGGGCAAAGATCGCCCAGTCGCGCGGCGCAAACTTGACGGATGGGCCCTCTGTCCACCACCAGAGAGGAATCAGCGCGAGCAACGCGCCCGTGGCCCGAAAGACGGAGATTTCGACGGCGGAGAAGGCGCCGAGCGTGAACTTCTGGCCAACGATGGAGCCACCCCAGACCACGGCGGCGGTGGTGAGCGCCACGTACGACGCGGCGACGGACGGCTGGTTCATTCGGTCACATACAGGTCCGGGCGGCGGCCGGCAAGCAAGTCGTTATACGGGTTGATTCGCTTGTTGCGGGCCTCGAGAGGGTCAATCTCAACCATGGCGAGCTCGGGCTGGTCGGGCTTCGCACGCTGCAGAATCTTGCCGTTCGGCGCGACCACTTCGCTGTTGCCGATATAGGTCAGCTTTTTCTTGCCGCCGCGCTCTTCGGACCCGATGCGGTTGCAGGTCACCGCAAAGACACGGTTCTCCAGGCACCGGGTGACCATCGAATCCGGGCAATGCGGAAGGACCAGATTGGAAGGATGCGCGATGATGTCCGCGCCCTTCAAGGCCAGCGTGCGCGCGGACTCCGGATAGAACCAGTCGAAGCAGATCATGATGCCGACGCGCGCATGGCCGATGTCGAACACCGAAAAGCCTGTCTCTCCGGGAGCGAACCAGATCGTCTCTTCGAAAAACAGATGTGTCTTCCGGTATCTGCCGATCACCCCCGACGGCCCGACCAGCACCGCCGAGTTGTAGAGACGGTCCCCCTCCCGTTCCGCGAGGCCTGCCACGAGATGCATTCTCCGTCGCGCGGCAAGCTTACCGAGCCATGCCGTGGTCGGGCCCGGGATCTCCTCCGCCAGCTTGCGCGTCTCATCGACCGACACGAATTGATAGCCGGTGTTGAACAGCTCCGGGAGAACCAAGAGATCGCAGGTGAGTCCGGCCAACCGCTCGCCGACCTGGTCCAGGTTGCGCGCGACTTCTCCAAAGACCGGGTTGAACTGAAGATATCCGACTTTCATCATGCTCTATAAATGAACACGGGCAGGGAGCGGACCCCTGCCCGTGTATGGTGCGCGTCGGTTCGTCTTACTTCGCGCCCAAATGCATCAATGCTTCCTCGGCATGCTTGGTGCCGCCGGGCGCATCGCCCTTCTTGCCGGAGTCCACGGCGCCCTTCAAATGCGTGATGGATTCCGTGAGATGGGGACTGGCTTTTTACTTTTGGGCCGCTTCGGCATGTTTCAAGGCCGTTTCGGCGTGCTTCACGAGAACATCCGCATGTCCGGCCTTCCCGTGCTCGATCGCTTCCTTCGTGTGCTCGACAGCTTCCTCCTGATGCGTCTTGGCCGCCCAGGAGACGCTGCTGACCATAAATGTGAGAGCGCCGAGAAGCAGCGCCATTCCCGCCAGTTTCTGCAACATACTGCCTACCTCCTTCTTTGCACGTTAACTGCTTCGGACCTTCGCGATTCCCGCGCTCGCACGATATTCTACGTACCCGTGAGGCACCGTAACACACGATTTTTTATGGTGTCAAGGCGATCAGGAATCGCTCATGCACTGATCTACGCAGGCGGGTGCTCACCGGATTCATTCGAGTTTGACCCGCTTTTGCAGGTCATACAACTCGATGATATCTTTTACCGTATTGGCATCCTCCGGGCGCTTGTCCTCTCGCAGAAACCCCTGCACGCGCGGGAAGCGCAATGCGTACCCGACGCCCTGCGCATCGGCACCGCAGGTATGCATTGGGCTACGGGTAATTTCATCGGCCGCGACCGTGATGACGAACGTCGGTTGAACCCAGACATCGGGCTCCATTTTGGAATCGACCCGCGCCGGCTTGTGGGACACGACCACGGTATCCAAACGTTCCCGTAACCGTACCCATTCCTCATCAGAAAACCCCGTGCCGACTTTGGTGACGGTCTTGAACAGATCGCTGTCCGGGTCGAACACGGCGGCCAGCACCGTCCCGATCCCGAAGCGCGCCCGTTTTCCGCCGCCCCGAAAATATCCGACCAGACAC
>VBOG01000007.1 GCA_005877815.1 Nitrospirota bacterium | reverse complement strand
TGGTTCCTGCTGCCTCGGATCGTAGTGCTTCGCCACATGGCACAGCGGGCATCGTCTTTCCACGAGACGCGCGATCGTAGACGTCGAACCAGGGCGAGCTGACCAGCACGGCGTCGTCCCCTTCCGTCCCCGTCCGCATCGTCGGGCTTGGCTTCAGACGATGGCCTCTGTATGCTGCGTGCATGCTCCTCGCCTTCATCTCACTGCTGTTGAGCGCATGCTGCGTCAATCCGATCCTGGCGGCCTCTCCCGATGTCCAGGGCTCGAGCCTCACCGAGGGACAGGAGAGCGACGCCATTGCGAGCCTTAAGAAAGCGATCGAGCAGGATCCGAAAGAGGTCAGAGCCTACCTTGACCTCGCGACGGCCTACATGCGGAAGAATGACGCCGTGTCGGCGGATGCCATCCTTCGCCAGGCGGTGGCGGCAAACCCAAATTCGATCGATGCGCATCTGGCCTTGGGAGACTTGCGTCTCATCTCCGGGAAACTGAATGACGCCGAGGCGGAGTATAAGGAGGCGCTTGACATCCAGCCCGAGAGCGACATGCTGCATCTGAAGCTTGGCGGTTTCTACCAGATCGTTCATAAATGGGCCGAGGCCGAAGCGACCTATCAGAGATGGGCCGCGCTCAAACCTGCCGACGAGAAACCAAAGCTGGCACTGGGCGATTTCTACGTGATCATGGGGCAGGGCGACAAAGCCCTTGCCGCGTACGAGCAGGCACGCGCCATTAATCCCACCGTGGCGCGTGAGAAAATCATCGAATACTACCTGGACGCCAAGAAGCCGGATGAGGCCGAGCGGCTTGTGAAAGAGTTGCTGGCGAAGAACACCAAGGATGGGGCAGGACGCTTTTACCAAGCCCGTCTGTTGATGGCACGCGGGAAACCCAGCGACGCGATCGAGGTGCTGCAAGGCGTGCTGAAGGACGACCCGAAGTCGGCGCGCGCCCATCACCTCCTCGGCCTGGCCTTTGCGGAGAAGAACGAGCTCGCCCGTGCGCGCATGGAATTGACGGAGGCCGTCAAGCTCGCGCCGAACTCATCGCAAGCGCGGACGGCGCTTGCCCAGGTGTTCCTCGCCGAACATGCCTTCGATCAAGCCATCGAACAGGCGCAGGCTGCCATCCGGCTCAACGCGCGCAATCTTCTCGCGGCCGTCATTCTGGGGGACGCCTACCTGCGAAAAGGCAAACCCGACAAAGCCAAGCAGGTCTATGAGGCGCTGGCCAAAGCCGCCCCGAAAGAATCATTGAGCCATTACAAGCTTGGCGTGATCGCCCGCATGGATAAACACGATGCGCGCGCACTCGCCGAGTTCGAACAGGCGCTGCAACTCAATCCGAACGCCATCGAGCCTCTCGCCCAGATCGTGGAAATTCACGTGGCACAGGGAAAACTCAAGGAGGCCCGGGAACGCGTCGCGCGGCAACTCGAGGCGTCTCCCGAGAATCTGCTGGTCCGCAATCTCCTGGGACTCTTATGGGTCGCGAGCAAGGATACGGATCGTGCCGAGGCGGAGTTCAAGCGCGCCATCGACATCAATCCCACCTATACGCCCTCGTACATGAACCTCGCGGACCTGTACCAACGCGCCGGCAAACTGGACAAGGCGATCAAGGAGTATGAGGCCGCGCTGGCGCAGAATGCGTCATTGCTTTCGGCGCACGTCCTGCTCGGAGCCATCTATGAACAGCGCAAGGCGTACGACAAGGCGCGCGCACATTACGAGACGGCGCTCAAGGTCAACCCCACATTCGGGCCGGCCGCCAACAATCTGGCGTGGCTGATCGGCAAGCACGGCGGCGATCTGGATACCGCCATTACCTATGCACAAATCGCCCGCGAGCAACTACCGGAAGACCCGCAGGTTGCCGACACGCTCGGCTGGCTCTATTACCGGAAGAAATCAAATCTGAAAGCCGTGGCGCTGCTGAAAGAAGCGGCGGACAAGCTGCCCGGCAATCCCATCGTCCTGTATCACTATGGTATGGCGGAACACCAGAGCGGGAATGCGGCGGCCGCCAAGACGCTCCTTCAGTCGTCGCTCAAGCTCAGCGACACGTATCCCGGCGCCGAGGAAGCCAAGAAGGTGCTCGCGACGTTGTAGATGTGGCGCGTGAAGCATCCCGCCGTGCTCACTCAAGCCGCTTCGCGAATGCGAAGGAGAGCGATGCCACGGGACGAAAGCCGGTCTTGGCCGGCAGTGGTGGGTGGGTGCAATGAGCCCAACTACGCGCCACCCGTTCGCGAATGCTTCAAAGAATTCGTTGTGGATGAGGCCCTGTAGGACCGGTTTGCAGGAATCAGGAGTTTAGGCGCTCGCGCGTTCTTGCTCCGCGGAGGCATTACTCACCGGGGCCTTGTCCGTCACATTGCTCATCTGCAGCGGCTTTTCCAGGCCGAACTTGCGGATGGACTCGTGCAGCGTCTGGCGCGAGATGCCGAGGTCCTCGGCCGCGCGGCAGATGTTCCAGTTCTGATAGATCAAGGCGCGCTGGATCAAATCTCGCTCGAGCTTCGCGGTCGCCTCCCGCAAGGAGATCACCGGCCGTCCCGAAATGTCCGACGGCAGTTCGAGATCCGCAGGATGGATCGACGAACCCTTCGCCATGATGACCGCCCGCTTCATACGATTCTCGAGTTCGCGAACATTGCCCGGCCAGTCGTAGGCGCGGATGGCCGCGCGCGCGTCCTCCGACAAACTGGTCACCCGCGCATTGAGCGCATTGCGATAGCGTTGGAGAAACACCTGCGCGAGCAGGACGATATCCTCCTTGCGTTCCTTCAGGGCCGGCACCGGAATCTGCACCACGCTGAGCCGGTAGAAAAAATCCTCCCGGAAGAGACGTCGCTCGATGTTTTCGGCCAGATTGGCATTCGTCGCGGCAAGGATCCGCGTGTTCACCGAGATCGACTCGCGACCGCCGACGCGCTCCAGCTTGCCGTCTTGAAGAAACCGCAGCAACTTCACCTGCAGTCCCAGCGGCATCTCCCCGATCTCGTCCAGGAACAACGTGCCGCCGTGGGCATACTCGACCTTCCCCTTCATCTGCCGATGGGCGCCCGTAAACGCGCCCTTCTCGTGACCGAACAACTCACTCTCCAACAGGTTTTCAGGAATCGCTCCGCAATTGATGGCAATGAATGGGCCGTCCTTGCGGGACGAGCGGCGATGGATGGCGCGCGCAACGAGTTCCTTGCCGGTGCCGCTGTCTCCCATGATCAGGACGGGGACATCGGAATCCGCCACGCGCCGGATCATTTCGAAAATGCGATGCATCGGCGCGCTCACGCCGATGATCTCATCAAACCCCGCCGCACCCGTCCGTTCCTGAAGCGTCCGGTTCTCCTGCTCCAGGCGGTGGAGATAGACGGCGCGCTGTAGGATGACTTTCAGCACATCCATCTCAACGGGTTTTTCCACAAAGTCGTACGCCCCATACTGCACGGCCACCAGCGCGTTGTTCGGTTCCTTGTTGCCGGTGGCGACGATGATTTTGGTGCCGGCGGCAAACTCGAGAATTTCACGCAGCGCCGCCAATCCTTCGCCCGCCACTTCGGACGCCGGCGGCAGACCCAGGTCCAGCAGCACCACGGGCGGGGTCTCGCGGCGGACGACCGCCAGCGCGGCGCGCCGGTCTTTGGCTTCAAACACCGTGTATTGGGATCCCAGGGCCCACTTCATCTGCTCGCGGAGATCGGCATCGTCCTCCACGATGAGAAGCGCCGGAAGTCCTGACGCCGCCTCCGCAGGTTTTTCGTTCATGGCGCTTGGCATATCCTCCACGCTGGCTGACTCCTTCCTGAGACGAACGCTCCACGACCCGAATCGTCGGCATTGTAAGTGACTTTACCGAGCCGGCACTATTCCGCTTAAGGTGGGGCCTCCCCGCTTTTCACCTAGTACAAAACTCGATCGTCGAGGCGGCCGGCAATTCAATTCGGACCTCGGTGCCCTTGCCGACCTGGCTCCGCACGTAAATCGCCCCGCCATACTCCTCGATAATGCGCTTGCATTGATACAGCCCAAGACCCAGGCCGCCTTCTTTCGTCGTCTGAAACGGATGGAACAGCGTCGCGATGTGCTCCTCGGAGATACCGGTGCCCGAGTCGACCACCTTAATCAACACATTCCCGTTGACGCGTTCTGTGCTGATCTGGATCGTCTTTTGACCGCTGGATGTCCCCCGCACTTGCGAGACGGCATGGCGCGCGTTGAGAATGACGTTCAGCAGGACCTGTTGGAACTGATCCTTCGCCACCGAGACCGGCGGGAGCGGATCCCCTTCGTTCCACACGATCACGGGCATGTCCGTGCCGAGCGATCCGACGGTTTCAGAGATCAGCGCACGGACATCCACAAGTTCGGGCGCCCCGCTCGGCGCTGACTTAAAGGACAGCTTCGTGATGAGCGCCATCATCTTCGGGACGGTCCCTGCCACCGTCTTCATCGCGGACCGTTGAAAGGCGAGGTCTTCTCCGAAGACTTCGGCATTCTTCACCACGATCGAGAGGCGCGCGGCAAGATTCTTCAGATCGTGCAGGCAAAAGGCCGAGAATCGGTGGAGCGCCTCCATCTCGGCGGCGGCCTTCCGGTCCTCCGCCAGCCGGGAATGCGAGATCAGCATCCCGACGTGGTTGGCGATCGTCCGCAGCAGATCGAAGTCCTCCATGCCGTAGGGTTCTCCCCTGAATTCCCGGCTGAGGGTAAAAAATGCCAGCAGGCGGTCCTCGGAACGGATCGGCACGCAGAGCACGGCATGGGTCGCTCTCAGAAATGGATCCGACGGCGACGTGCCGTTGTGCATGTCGTGCTCCAGATGCAACGGCTCGTCGGTGTCCTCCAGACGCCCGATGACGGGATGGGTGGGCTCAAGCGGGTACGGGGCACGGTCCATGTTCACGGAGCGCACCTGATGAAAACGCCCATCGACGTCGTAGCGCATCCAGATGGAAATTCGCACGGCGCCAAAAGTCCGGCCCATCAATTCGATCAAGCGGTCCAGCATGGCATCCACCGACGCGCATGCCCTGAAGGCGTCCGTGACCTCCAGCCACTTCGCGCGATAGTCGTACTTGGAGCGGTAGAAGTGCCGAACGATCAATCGCCGCAGTTCCACCTGTGCGGCCCGCGAACACAGCACGACCACCAAACCCACGACGGCAATAAAGACGACCATCGTGCTAAGACCCAGGCTCAAGGGCCGGTCGGTGGCGCGGATGATGGCGCCGATCGCCCCCACGCCCAACAGGTACAGGCCGATGACGAGAAACGTGAGCGAGCCATACAGGACCTGCGGCGACACATAGGCCTTGGCTCGGACCTCACGAAGATGAATGCGTCCGATACCATAGGCCGTCAGTCCGACGGAGATCAGGGTCGCGACGCTGCCCATCAAGACATAATCCATTTGCCAGGCCGGGATCATGAGCAGTTGGCTGGCTTCATAGATGGCGTAGCCGCCGAGCCCGCCAAGACCGATCAGCACAAACTTGACTTGATAGCGAATCGGGTCACGCGTGCTGCGGAGAATGTGCTCCAGTTGCGCGAGCCCAAGCGCGAGCGACAACAGGATGAACACATAGAAGACCCGGCCCAGAAGATTGAGATCGATCGACGATCCGGTTTGCGCGTAAACCCAATCCGACCAGGCCGGTCCCGCGAGCACCGCACCGAGAAACAGGACCACCGAGGTCCCATAGGCGCGCTGACCTCTCTCTTCCCAATCGTCCCGCGGTTTCAAGAACGCACTTCCCGCATACAGCAGGAGGCCCGGCAAAAACAGCTCGGTCGTCAGCCCGACACGACGCCATTCCAGCATGTGCCTCGGATTGAGCACGCCAAGCGCGTTGCCAAGTTGGCCGAGTGCGGCCACGGCCATGACGACCGCCACACGTCGATAGAACACATTGACCCGGTCCTTGACCAGGAGCAGCGCGCTCAAACCGAGAGCGGCGAGAGCAGCGGCGAACGGAAGCAGAGGAAGCCAGGCGTCCATCATCATTAGAGGGCGGCAGTGCCGTCGAACTCCGCCGGGAGGTATTCCTGTAAGAGGGGCCAAATGTCGCGGAGAAACGCGTAGCGTTGGAAATAGAGTTCCGCGCCTACCATTGTTGCGCGGCCAGCGATGCCAGAATGGGTGCGTACACGGCTCCCACTAATCCGGCGAAGAGCACGACCTTCCTGCTTGCGCATTGCTCTCTAAGGACAAAACGACCCATAGGTCGCACTATCGCGCCCATGCGCGCACCAGTCAATGAACCCTGAGCGGGAACCGCCATGCTTTCGTAGGGATGTGCGAATGGTTCTCAGGGACCTACGACTGAGACGGTTGTCTGTGCCTATTACACCTAGGTGAAAACACAGGGAGGAGGGAGAGTCTGTTATACTGTCATGTCACGGCTGATGGACGACGTTTTTGTACGGGGGAGGCCTCACCCCACTCCAACCGCACCCGCACGACGCCGGGCCAGGCACCCTTCTGAGGACCTCTGACGGACAACGGATGATCGCTATCGGTGGCATCGAAGATCAGCGCATCGCGAAGCGCGACGCTTGAAATTGTCGGGCTATAGAAGAAGAGCTGCAGCATCACGCTGACGCGTCCCTCGGCCAGCAACTGGGGCGGCACATCCACATGCTTTCGGTACCGCCCGGGAGTCAGAAAATTGGGCCGCCAGTCGCAGTTCGAAAACAGGCAGAGTTCCATGCTGTTGAAGAGATCGATGCCGCAGACAAGGTTGCGGACCGGCCGCAGCACTTCGAACTCGATTTCGATCCGCGCCGGTTCATTGATGTCCACCACCGACGTGACGCGCCCATCCTGGACGATGCGTCCGGCCATGAGGCGCACCCGATCGTCGCCGGGCGCTTGCTCAACGTGTGGCCACATGCAGGCGGCCTTTTGACTGTTTTCATCCGAGAGATAATCTTTGACGAGTTCGGCGGCATTCCCGATTTCCTTGACCTGCCCGTGCTCGAGCCACACCGCGTGTTCGCACAGTTGCGAGACCGCCGCCATATTGTGGCTGACGAACAGGACGGTGCGGCCGTTTTTCGCGACATCGCCCATCTTGCCGATGCACTTCTTCTGGAACCCGACGTCACCGACCGCGAGCACCTCGTCCACGATCAAGATCTCCGGCTCCAGGTGGGCGGCCACGGCGAACGCCAGGCGGACGTACATTCCGCTTGAATAGTGCTTCACGGGGGTATTGATGAACTGCTCCACCTCGGCGAAGGCGACGATTTCGTCGAACTTCCTCCGGATCTCATTTTTTTTCATGCCCAGGATCGCGCCGTTCAGGAAAATATTTTCGCCGCCCGTGAGTTCCTGGTGAAAGCCCGTCCCGACTTCGAGGAGTGAGCCGACGCGACCGTAGATCTCGGCTCGGCCCTGCGTGGGCTTGGTGATCCGCGAAAGAATCTTCAGCAGCGTGCTTTTCCCCGCCCCGTTGCGGCCGATGATCCCAATGACCTCGCCCTGCCTGACCTCGAAAGACACGTCGGTCAAGGCGTGAAAAATCTCCTTCGTGGCCTGCGCCTTCGGACCCCGCCCGCACAGCTTCTTGAAGCCGTGCACAAGCTGGTCGCGCAGAATATCCTCACGGTGCCGCGCTGCGCCGATCTCATACTGTTTCGACAGGTTCTCGACTCGGATCGCGATATCGCTCATTCGTTACACCACATCCGCAAATGTCTCCTCCATGTGTTTGAAGAACGCGAGCCCGCCGACCAGCACGAGAACGGATACGGCCGCGCTCACCACGACGGCGCCCACTTCGAGATCCCCGCTTCCCCTGATGGTCCATCGAAATCCCTCAACCACGCCGACCATCGGGTTCAGGCTGTAGAGCAACCGGAATTGTGACGGCACCAAGTTCAACGAATAGGCGACGGGTGTCGCATACAACCACACCTGTGTCAGGAACGGAATGATATGCCCCACATCCCGATACCGGACGTTCAGCGCCGACAGCCACAATCCCACGCCGAGTGCGATGATCACGGTCATGGCGGCAAACAGCGGCAGCGTGAGCACCGCCCACGTGGGCGACATGCCGAACCAGATCATCATGCCAAGAAGCAGGCCGAAGGCGATGGCGAAATCCACCAGGGGCGTAATCGTCGCCGACAACGGGATGATGACCCGCGGAAAATACACTTTTCGGATGAGATTGGCGTCTCCGACAAGACTCGCGCCGCTCCGCGTGATCGCCTGGGAGTAATAATTCCATGGAAGGAGGGCGGCGAACACAAAGATGGGATACGGCATCCCGTCGGACGGCAACTTGGCAAAGTGCCCGAACACGACCGTGAAGATCGCCATCGTGACCAGGGGGTTCAGCAACGCCCACGCTGCCCCGATCGCCGTCTGCTTATAGCGGACTTTGACGTCTCGCCAGACCAGGAAATAGAGGAGGTCCCGGTGCTGCCAGATTTCGTGCAAATCCAGGTGGAACAGGTCCCGGGTGGGCTGAATGACGATGGTCGCACCGGCCCCCGGATTGGTTGACAGCATGGAGGATGTACTTAAGAAACTCCGTTCACTCACCGGTTCGCCATCACTTCATCCCGCTGCCGATTCGCCGTTCGAACATCTCTTGCGACTATGCCAGAGGGCCGATATAAACACTACAACACTGAAGTGCTAGGTCCTCAACTTTGGGATTCGCGCTGCGTACGACCAAGGTCGAGGACGGCCTCACCGCGGGCAAAATCCCCTGTCGAGGTCCGTTCATTGATGGCCTGTTCATATAACGCCTCGTACGCATGAATGCGCGATTCCCAACTATATTCCTGTTCCACCCATGTCCGGGCCGAAGCCGCGAGGCGATCAGCTTCGTGAGGCCGGCTCAATAGGCCGAGAATGTGCGATGCACATTCAGCGGGGGTTCTGGCCACCATCAGATGGGTCCCGGGCACGCAGCGAATGCCATCGATCGAATCAGGAGAACACACGATCGGAAGGCGCATCGCCATGGCCTCGAGGATTTTATTCTTCACCCCTGTGCCGTGACGGATCGGGCTCACATACACGCGGGCGGAACAGACGGCGGCCCGCAGATCCGGAAGGTTCGCGGAAAGCCGGATACCAGGCCGCCGCGCCAGCGCCTCAATTTTCGGATGGGGCGAAGCGCCGACCAGATGAAACGTCGCATCCGGCACTTCCCGCCGCACCAGCGGCAAGACCTCTTCGACGAACTCGCAGGCAGCCTGCACATTCGGGGCGTACCCCAAATGGCCGTGAAAGACCATGGTGCTGTCCTTCTCCACTGGCACAGGATGAAAATAGTGCGTGTCCGTGCCGTTGCCGATCACTGTCACGCGACTGTTCGGCACCGTTTTTCGCACCGCCTCCTGATCGCGTTCCGCCACCACCACAACTCGCTGAAACCGCGGGTAGACGAGCCGTTCATAACGGGGCTCATGCCAGCACATCATCCTATAATAGAGGGTCTCTTTGAGGCTCTGGCTGCACTTCAGCATCTCCTCACATTTCAGCGTCCACGAGTCGTGCACCGAGAGGATCTTCGGAAAGGCCAATGGCGGAAGCAACCCGCCGACATATTCACCTTCCACGTGCATCACGTCCCAATCGTCGGCGTAGGTCTTCAGCATGTGCGCCATCTCGGCGCGCTGCCGGAGCGGCTTCCCCCAGAGATGCGCCGACAGCAGGCTCGCAGCAGCCGACCATCGCCCCAGTGTTTTGACAGGAATGACCCGCACCGAGGCGCAATATGTGCGCGCCCAGTCGAGATGGCGCTCATCGCCGTCCCGGACGAGCGAGATCAGATCCACACGATGTCGCCGGGACAAGCCGCGGATCAGGTTCGCGCCGTACAACCGGAAGCCGCCGGCCGACGGCAGATACGGCAGCTCTTCCGTCACCATGCCGATATTCATGAATTCTCCATTATCACCAAGTTCATCGCGCCGCTCTCGATCCGGATCCAAGTTCAGACTGCAACTTCATGTCCAGCTCTGCATTTGCTTTCACCACGGCAGAAATAAAATCGCCGTAATCCCTCTTTTCACGTCCCGTCGGATAGCCCCAACGATCCGCACCCGTCCCCTGCACCGCTTCCTTCCCGTCATAGGCGTTGTCCTGATTGGTGACGAGGCCGAAGTTCGTGCTTTCCCCGCCCGCGGCCTTATCCGTCCACGCCCACCAATCGATGCCAACCACAGGGTACGTCCCGTCGGCCGCCCTGAGGTTCGAGAGCGCGCGGATGTAATCGGCATAGGCCATACCACGCTCCGCCTGTGTCGCGAATAGTTGCGCGCCGTTCCAATCGCCGGCCGGGGAACCGGCCAGCGGCGAATCCTTTTGGGCGATGAGGGTGGTCCAGACGAAGATCGGTTTATGCGTGATCTCATACACCTTGAGGATGACGTCCAGATTGTTCGGCAGGGCGTTGACCTGCAGCACATCCACATGGCGTGCCGCTGCACGCAGCGTGGCTTCAGAGGCATGCTGCGACAGAATGGCGGCCGGACCGAAGACCAGATGTTTCGGCGTATACGCCTTCAACGCTGAGACCGTGGTGGAATAATATTTGTCTGCAACGAATTCCGCGAAGGCGTCGAGGTCCGCCTTGACGACCGGCCCGGCATCGGCGGCCTGCCAGAGATCTTTGGGGAACCATCGATTTTTGCCGCTCTCATCCAGCACGCCTTTGCCCTGCGGCCATGGCGCGCCATCCGACTCCCACGTGGTGTACCGCGCCTTCCATGCGCCGTTCAACGCCTCGAGGGTCTGATACTTGCGCTTCAGAAAATCCCGGAAGGCCAGCTTGCTGTACACGGGTTTGCCGTCCTGTGTCGGCGCCGTAATCGCGACGAACCATCCCAAGTGCGGCCCGCCCTTGATGCCCGGCAATTGATCCGCGTCGTCCGTGGTCGTGCCAAGCAGCCACGGATTTTTTTCCAGGGACGAGGGATAGGTGCCCCATTCGCCGTTCGCCATGCCTTGCACGAACGTCGCAAAGGCCGGGTCGAACAGGTCAGGCAGCGTCCAGCCACGCCAATGGTGAAACACCGACGGATCAGTCCCTGCCACGAGATTTTTCACGCCCGGCTTCGGCTGGATGGCGTAATATGCGGGTCGGATCATGCGGATGAAGGGAATCGGCTCGGGATTGGTGTCCGAGCGAACGCCGTGCATCGCATAGATGGCTGAATTTTCACCGATGCAGTTGAAGCCCCAGGCCTTCAGTCGCTTCGACGTCTGGCCGACGAATGCTCCCCAGGGAAACCAGTCCGGCTTCCAGTTGGGATCATTCTTCGGAGAATACTTGCGCATAAGGACATCGCGATAGGCGGCGCCTCCATCATAGGTATCGACGCCATAGACTGCCCGCAACCAGAACGCATGACCTTCCGGCGTGACGAATATCCATCGCGCGCCGATTTTCTCTACTCGGAAGAACCCCGTCCCGCCGCCCGGTGACCGGATCTCGCGATAGCCTCCATATTGGTCCATCTCCGGCGGCTTGCCGGGAGACGCGGCAAGTGCGCCCGCGAACGCGACCATCAGGATCAGCGCCGCACTCCATGCCGCCACCCACAGAGCCCTCACGCAGGCCTCGACGCCACGCACGTCGGGTCTTCACGCGCTCCACGTTCAAGCACGATTCGGCACGCCCCCGCGACCAACGATTCCCAGCTATGTTGACGCGCAACGGTCATGCGTGCCCGGCGTAACGCCTCGGACCCGACGGCATCGGCCTCGCCCAATGCCCGGGCGACACCGTCCATGAACGAGTCGGCCGAGTCCGCAAGGTAGCAGAGTCCGCGATGGCACTGGGCGGCGGATACCGGGGTCGTGACCACAGGCTTCCCCATCGCCAGGTATTGATAGAACTTCAACGGATCGCGCTCCATGTTGAATCGATGGGGAAGATTCGCGATCACGCACGCATCGAACGCGTGAATATAGGGGGCGAGCTGCGACGGCGGTCTAAAGCCGAGCGCACGGACATTCGGAAGTGACGCCAGCGTGCGCCAGGCGTCCGCTTGCGCTTTTCTGGGCGCCGTCTCGTTCGTCATGACGGGTCCGATGAGGATGAGATAATCGCGCGGAAACGACCGGGCGACTTTCAACAGAAGTTCGATATCCAGATAGCAGACGATTTTTCCGATATATCCGATCAGCCGGCCGGCGGTTGGCAGATCCGGGGGACGCGGCCGACCCAGGGCGGCTTCAGCGCTGAACATTTTCAGATTGACGCCGTTAGGAAGCAGAAACGTGTGAGGATTGAGCGCGCGGTGCCTCCGGACAAGCACGTCGCTGACGGCGAAGACGACGTCGGCACGACGCACCAATGCGGCTTCCTCCTCCTGGTCGGTATAATCCAGGCAATGGTAGACGAATCGCTTCGGCCTCACCGCGTCCATCAGCTCTTCCGTCCCGTACGGAAACGAATGCCACAATAAGGGCCGCCCGAACCCCAATTGGCGCAGCAGCGATCGAATGGCCGCCGCATTTCGACGGCGATTCCACTCGCGCACCGGCGCATATCGCCCCCCAGGCAGACTGTACCCATGAAACACCGTCAAGCCGTCCTGCGGCGAATGGGTACGCGCGCCAAACAGGTTCGCGAGCAATCGGCGCCCGCGGAACTGCTCGCTGCCCATATTCCAGCGAGGGGGCGGCTCGATCAGAACCACCGGCAGGCATCGCGCCATTTCCAGCGCAATCTCATCGGTCGTCTGCAGCATGTCCTGCCAGACAAAGGGCGAGATAATCACGACACTGTCAAACATCGCGCGCAGGGCCGTCGCGTGGGATGCCGTCCCGTCCGCCCCCCGCAGTCCGCTGACGACACCCGCGTTCACGCCGCCCCCCCATTGCCGGCTCGACAGGTCACGAATTCCTGATGCGCCGCGGGAACGGACCCGACGCATGCTCTGGAGCGGGCATCGCGAAGGTGCCCGGCCCACGCCAACCATCGCTCGGTCCGCTTCATTCCTTCCGTGAACGACACCCGCGGGACGTATTCAAGCAAGCGCCCTGCCTTCTCCGAACTGAACCGCACCTGGCAGGACTGGATCATGGTCGTGACCATATCAGGTACGTCCACGGTTCGCTTCGGCACATCCGCATCGCGTCTTGCGAGCCCTTTGATCGCGGTCTTTTGACTGGGCGTAATGCGCTGGCCAATGCTCTTCAAGACGTATTCAAACAGCGGGACCGTTTTCAGCGTGTCCCGCAGCTCCGGCGAGATGAGCAGACTCAAAAAAGGTCTCGTCGAGCGGCGGAGCAAGCCGCCTTGCGCCCGGTAAAACGCTTCAACCTCCTCGCGGGTAATGGTGCCCACACGGGGTGACGGAGTGAGCAGCGCCGCATGCGCCTCCGCAAATTCTCTCCAGGTGATCGGTTTCTCGTCCGTGATAAAGAAGGCTTCGCCGATCGCGGCCGGCCTGTGCAGAGACGCCTCGATCGCGTCGATCAGGTTGTCGACATAGACGGTGTTACACCAGCCGCGCCCCTCGTTGACCAGACGGTAATCGCCCTTCGCCAGCTTCTCGACCATATTGATGTTCCATCGCGAGTGGGGCCCATACACGATGCAGGGCCTCAGGATGACACCCGGAAGTCCCCGTCGAATGCCGGCCCAGACCGCATTCTCCGCATCGATCTTCCAGTCGCAGTAGGATTCCCCCACTTTCTTGAGCGGCTCCCTCTCACTCTGTAAGGTGTCGGGGGGATCCAGTCCGTAGACCGCGGTGGTACTCATGTGGATGAATCGCGACACACCCCTGCGCGCTGCCGCAGCGACCAGGTTTCGGGTGGCGAGGACGATGTCGGACCGTCCGCCCTTGGCTAAATGCACGACGGCATCGCACTCCTTCAGGGCTTCGCGCAGGAAGGTCTTGTCGCAGAGGTCGCCCGTCACGGTCTCGATCGGAAGATGTACGATGCGCGCCGCCCGGGACCCGGAGTGCACGAGGGCTCGTACGGGGACCCCGGCCTGATGAAGACGTTCACACACCCGTGTCCCGATGAAACCGGTGGCGCCAGTGATGAGAATACGTCTCGTCGCAATCATGACAGAACGCCCTCCCAAGGTTTGGATATCCGCGCGGCCCCACGATACGCCTCTCCGACGAGACTGACGGCCTTCGACCCTTCCCGGCCGGAAACCTTCGGTTTCCGGCCGGTGACCACCGCATCCCGGAAGTCTTGAAACTGCAACTCGAAGTACTCCAGCGGTGTACGCAGGTGTCCGGTGGCATCCTTCATGTCAAATCGCACATTCCGCCCCCCGACGTTCTTATGAATTTCGACATAGGACCGGTTGTCTTTTCGAACGACGCATGTCCCTTCTGTCCCGAACACTTCCAGCGAGTTCCGGAGGTCATAGAGCCATGAGAATCTGGCTGTGCCCCGCAGAAACGTTCCGGCTCGCAGGTGGGTCAGCGACAGTTGAGCCTCAGTCTCGATCCCTCCGTCGTTGTTATCGGCGCATTCGACGGACTGCACATCCCCGAACCAATACAAGAGCCGGTCCAGCCAATGGACCGCCTCGCTCATCAACACGCCCCCGCCCGAAAGGGTACGATCGAAATAGAATGAGGAGACCGAAGGCCAGTCAAACTGAACGCCGAATTCCAAATCATACCCGGTGATCTCCCCGATGAGTTTCTCTTCCATGACCGTCTTGACCAGATCCGTAGTCTCCTGGAAACGGTGCACGAAGCCGACCGCCAGCGTCGTGCCTGTCTGCTCCGCAATGTCGCACAGCTTCCCCGCTTCCTCCGAGGACAATGCCAACGGCTTTTCGCAGAGCACATGCACGCCTTGTTGAAGCAGGCCTCCGGTCACACGTGCCAGCAAGAAGCTGGGCACCGCCACGACGGCAGCATCCACAGAACCCGGCACAGCTTCCCAGGACTCATGGACGGAGCAGGAGAGTTCGAATCTCGCCTTCAACTCTTCCGCCCGTGACCGCTTCGAATCGACAAGGGCCGTAATGTGCGCGTCATCGGAGCGGAGGATGGCCGGAATATGAGATTTTTCTGCAATGAGACCGCACCCAATAACCGCCACGCGCATGATGTCATTCATCCGGTTGCCTCCGTTGCGTTTTCGTTCTACGTCGCACTCACTTGTTTCATCGTCACCCGTTCCCTTCGTGTGCCTGCATGCGGGACACATGGGGCTCTCCGAGCAGATCGTGTGCCATGCGTTCGACGCGGCCCTCGACGGACTCCCATGTATAGCGCTGCTCCACCAGGTCCCGCCCGCGCGCGACGAGCGACGACCGCAACGAGGGATCGTTGAGCAGTGTTATGCAGGATCGGGCGAATGAGACCGGATCGTCGCCCACCAACAAATGTTCGCCGTTGACCACGTCCAGACCTTCGCTGCCGACACCGGTGGAGATCACGGGACGGCCGACGGCGAACGCTTCCAGAATTTTCAACCGGGTACCGCCCCCGACGCGAAGCGGCACAATGGACACGGTCGCCTGGCGATAATACTTCTCCACGCTTGGCACATTGCCTTCCACGCACACCGTCTTCCCATCGTGCAGGGCGGCAATGTCGGGAGGCGGGTCCTTCCCGACGATCAGCAGGCGCGCATGCGGGACCTCCAGCCGGATGAGGGGAAAAATCTGCCGGAGAAAATACAGGAGGCCATCGACGTTCGGCCAATACGACAGCGTCCCCACGTAGAGCAATGTCCGGCCATCCGATTCGTCCGGCAACACCGCCGGCGGCACCGTCGCCCCGTTCGGGATGACCACGGCCTTTCCGTTCCCGACATACTCCCGGTCGCGTGCGGAACAGACGAACACCCGGTCAAACCATCGCAGCGCCCGGCGCTGGTACAGCCAGAGCTTGCAAAAATCGTAGTACTCCAGGGCGCGCCGTTGCTGGCTCTCGATGAGAAAGGACTGGAGCATGCGCCGCTTGCGGACGGTCTCGATGTCGTCAATGTCGAGGACGAAGCGTTGCGCGGGCGATTTCTTTCTGGTCAATGCCGCGATGTAGGGGACCATCTGCAGCCGGGCGACATGCAGGATGTCGGCGTCGGGTGCGATTTCGCTCACCACGCGCTGCATCTCGCGGGAAAATTCCAACTGCGCGCCGCGCGGCTTGAGCGTCACGGCCTCTTCGACGCGCCGCCGCCAGCGCGGTCGGTTCGCGCGCTCGGCCTCTCCGTACATCGTGTCCGCCGGAACCAGATGACAACTCGCGCACAATGGCTTCAAGGCATCCACCGCTTCCAGTTCAGATTGATGTCTGTAGAACGCCACCAAGCGCACACGGCCGACTCGTGCGTAGGACGCCAGCAGGTGGTACTGCCGGATGACCATGCCGGCGGTCAGGGGATACGGGATTTGCGGGGCGATGTAGAGAATCGTTCGATCGGGCATCATGACCGGCGCACGCTTCCCCTGGACATCCGATAGGATTCCAGGAGTTCCCCGACCATGAGATAGATCTGCAGCTTGTGAAAAAACCGCCGCCGGCTTTCAAACGTGATCATCCATTTCACGATGTTCTTGAGCAGGGCCGTGCCCGCTGCCGCCAGCGTCTGAGACAGACCATTGATCTTGACGCGGGCCACGCCATAGTTGAAATACCAGGATTGAAAATAACGCTTCTCAAGCCGCTGCGCCTCCACCGGGTGATATACGATCGCGCGCGGCTCATAAACAAACGGCTCGCCCGCTTCCAACAGGCGCTTCGAGAATTCCGTCTCCTCGCATCCCATGAGATTCGACCCCGATCGACCCAGATCAGGCCGGAACACGCCGTACTTTTCGAACAGGGTCTTTCGAAATGCCATGTTGGCTCCGAAGGGAGCGCACTTGAGGGGACAGGGCGCGTCGCCCAGATCGAAGCTGACGATCACCTTCGCAAGTTGGTACGGTCCTTCCTGCACCAGCCAGGACGGCTTCGGACACGTCCAGACAGGCACAATCCTTCCCCCCACCGCCGCGCAATCCTGTCGGAGAAATGCGTCTCGCAGAGAAGCCAGCCAGTTCGGATGCACCGTGACGTCGTCGTCCGTGAATGCGAGGACATCGCCGGTGGCCGCGCGAATGCCCGCATTGCGCGCGTGGGAGAGACCTTGTAGCCCTTCGAACACATACGCGCCATTGATGCCCGACGTGTTCAAAAAACCGGTGGCGACCTGTCGAGTGTCATCGGTCGAATTGTTGTCCACGATGATCAATTCGCAGCCGTCCCCCGGCCGTGCGGAGGCCTCCATGCTGGCGAGCGTCCGGCGAAGGCTGGCCGAACGGTTATACGTGCAGATGATGACGCTGATGACCATCTGCCCTCAGACCTTGCCCGGCGGGCCGAATGGCATCCGGGTGTGACCCGGCAACGGCGCGTGCGCGGCCTGTGGCGATGCCCAGATCGGCCGGAGCGTGGCCCATGACCATCGCGGGCGGTCCTGCACGGGCTGCGCCTTGGAAGCGCGCTCGAGCAACGGCAGGCACATCGTCAGAAAAATCATGAGCCAGAACAATTTTTGATATTGCACCGACACGAAGAAACAGGCGATCGCGTACGCGATGAGACCCAACTGCATCCCCTGCGAGGCTTCGTAGATCAGCAATGGCCCGGCGAGCTGCGTGCGTCGCCTGATCTCGCCGAGTTGGTGGATCGTGCCGAATAGGATGACGACGAAGACAACCAAACCCACGAGCCCCAGTTCCGCCGCCATCTCGATGTAGGTATTGTGCGCGATCTTGTCCAGGCGCTGGCCGGGCTCGGCATACTGGCTGACCAGTGGCTTGAAATTGCCCAGACCGATTCCCACCACCGGATTCTCGGCGATCATCCGCATGCCCGCCGCCCACACGGCCTTCCGCGTATCGGTGGATTGGATGTCGCCGTGGGTCGGGTTCAAGATTCGCTCGACCGGCGCCGCCGGCGATACGACGCTGATGAAAATCGCGAAGGCGCCGACCAGCAGGAGGCCGCCGGCCCGCTGGCGCGATCGCCACGCCATGATCAGGGCCATTACGATCAGCGCCACGAGCGCCCCGCGAGACGCGGCGGCTGTCAGGGCCAGCAGCGTCAAGGCGATACAGCCGATGCAGAACCAGCGCTCCCACTTCGGCCGCCCACGGATCAGGTAGAACGCGAGCGGCAGGCACAGCAGCGCGGAGACGCTGAAATAGTTCGGATCGCCGGTCACAAATCCCGGCCGGAACTCCCTATAGACGTTGTGAAACTTTTGCCATTCCCGGAGCACGTACAAGGAGGCGAGCCCCATGGACCCGATGGCCACCAGAAGCACCCATCGTAGCCGCACGAGAGAGTCCACGAGGGCGAGCGTCAGAAGGAACAGCAGGAAAAATGACACATAGCTCATCAGCGGGCTGACTTCCCATTCGCTGGCCTGGTTTTTCGCGACATAGGACAGGGCCGCGATCAGGCAGAGAGCGGCGAACCATCGCGCCTGCGACGTCTGGAAAAAGCGCAGGCTTCGGGGCCGCAGACTGACATGGAGCACCGCATACACCAGACAGACCACCCCCACGATCTTTGTCATCGTCAGGGTGCCGACGAAATGCGACCAGAAGGGGTGTTGCACGAGCGGCATGACGGAAATCAACAGGTAGAAAAAGATCACGGCCTCACCTCGCATTCAGGGATCCGATGGACCGGCCTCCGCGCCGCCACGGGAACCTTCGTCACAAATGGCGCCAGACCGGCACGTAGCGACGCTCGCAGGACCGGCATGCTGTAGCAGGCTTCGACGCGCCGCCGGGCCGCCCGGCCCATCGCCCGCCGCAGCGATCCGCTGGCCAAGAGGGTCGCGACCGCATGCGCAAAGGACTGCGGATCATCGGCCAAGAGGATTTCCTTCATGTCCTCGAATTCGAGACCCTCCGCTCCCACTCGCGTGGAGACGATCGCTTTGCCCATCGCCGCCGCTTCCAAAATCTTCAGTCTCGTTCCGCTGCCGATCCGAAGCGGGACCACACAGACCGCGGCCTTGGCGATCTCCGCCGCCATATCAGGCACCGTTCCGGTGAACTCGACATCGGGGCAGTTGTGGAATTTCTTTCGAAACGCCTCGGAGGGCGCTCTGCCGGCGACGACGAAGCGCACGCCCAATCCCTGCCGCCGCAACAATGGCATCATCTTGGAGACGAAAAGGTCCACCGCATCCCGGTTCGGATACCAGTCCATCGCGCCGACATACAGGACCGTCCGGGAATCCTCGCCGCGCCTGGGCGTGTACGCGTCCGTGTCGATGACGTTCGGCGCAACCGCTATATGCGTGCCCGGGGCGAGCGCCTTCAACAACTGCCGATCGTTTTCTGAGCATGCCAGCACGGCCGGCACGCGCGAACAGACCAGCGACTCCCAGCGGCGGATCTTCCAATACTCGAGCCATCCGTACAGGCGTTTGATCGGATTGCGCTCGTACCGGAGGAACCGCCCAAGAATGATGTGGGTGATGTCGTGCTTGTTCAGCACGACCGGCGGCCCCGGGGACGGAATATTGCTAAACGCATACACATCGTCGCACAGGATCACGTCGAACCGATCGAGGGCCAGCCGTTCGCGAATCGCATCCGCAAAGACCGGCGAATCGAACCGCACGGCGCCATAGGGCCGCAGCGACCCGAGGGCCCGAAGCCGGCGGCCGTAGCTCTGCGAGCTGTGTCCGCCTGCCGGCACCGGCACGAACGTGACCGTCCGGCAGGTCTCGAGGCACAGGCCCTTCAGACCCAGATCCTCCGGTTCCGCGAAGGCGATGAGCGACACCTCGTGGCCTTCCTCGGCCAGTGCCTTGACGATTGAGCCGTTGCGGATGCGCTGGCCGTTTGTGCACGGGAAGGGAACCGCGAGCGAAAGAAATAGAATGCGCATCTACACGCCCCCTTCCACCACGCCCACGCGCCGGAGCAGGCCGACGAAAGCGCGGATGGGGTAAAAGATGGTGTCCTTCTCGAGCATGTATTTCACGAACCATCGGTAGCGGCTCATATAGTTCATCGCCGCAATCGCCTTATCCAGAATGGCGGGCTCGAACTGCGTCGCATGCGCCGCCCAATCGCCGTCCACCCGGATGCTGTCTTGTGCAATCCGTCCGAGCTTCTGCTGCGCGGCCAGCACGAGATGCACGCAACGTTGAGGATCGAGCCCCACCAGCCGCATCGCCGTCGCATCCAACGCGACCGAATCCCGGCTCGCCAGGACGATGTCGAGGCGCCGGGGCTTGCCATTGGCCGGACCGCGCCCTTCCATGCCGATGATGCCGTCCATGACGGCGAGCTGCGGCTTGAAGATGCGATGGAGGGTCGCCAGCAGCGCATCGAGATGCTTGTGCATGAGAATCCGGTTGTACTGCGGCAACGCGCCCCACTGGTTTTTGAGCGCGCCCGTAAAATAGGTCAGCGCATGCGTCTTCAGCACGGGCAGGGTGATGAAGACATCCGCATCGAGAATCATTTGGGGAAGCTCGATCATCCCGGCGGGATCGCACCGGACGGGCGTCCACGGCGTTTCGGAGAAATTCACGAGCGGGATGCCGCGGCGTGCCGCGATCTCATTGAAGCCCGTGACCGCGAACGCCTCCTGCGCCTTCTGCCGCAATCCGTCGGATTCCCCGATGACGATGTTCCGGGTGCGCGTCTGCAGCACCTCGCAGACCGCGTCGGCCAACCGCGGATCGGTGTTCGAGGACTCCGCTTTGTCCGGCACCGCCGTGCAGCAGTTCGCTTTGATCACCACCTGCGCGTTTCTCGGCACGAGGCTTTCCCAATGACAGAGTCGCATGCATTCTTCCACCGCATCGCGAATGGAGCGATTCGCCACGCCGCGGAGCACCACCGTGCTTTTCTCCGTCCGTCTCACCGTGCTCCCGTCCTTTCATCCATCATCCGATGCCACCATCCCTGCACCGACATCCGTTTTTTGAAATAGCCCTCGTACCCGCGCCGCGCCCACCGGGCGCTTGCCCAGTAGTACTTCTGCCAGCGCTTTGGCGCGTCGTACGTGCCGCCAAACTTACTCTTGAAAAAGCCGTTCCCGCACATGTTGTAGAGACGCAGTCCCCGTGCCGCGCCCATCTCCATCGCCGTCCAATGCAGCAGGTCGTTCGGCGCATGTTTGCGTCCGCTCAACCGCCCTGCACCGCCCCAGAAGTACAACGTCCGATCGTCGTATGGAAACAGACCGGTCGCCACGATCAATCCGCCGGGCTCCCGCACCTGGAGCGCCAAGAGTCTCCCGTACGGCCGCAGATGCTCGAACAACAACCGTGGGCACGTCCGGTCGTACGAAGGGAAGGTGTGCTTGGGACGGAGAATCTCGATGTACTGATCGTAGTATTCGTCGGCGATGGCCGGATCGTTCGTGTCCTCGACGATCAATCCGTTGCGGCGCGCCTTTCGCACTTCAGAGCGCTGCTGGATACGGCCCCACATGATCTGCGGGTCCTCCGGCGTCAATTCCACGAGGAACGTCGGCTGGGGATACGAGCTGAATCCGTGGGCTTCGAAGCACGCTTCGGAGAGGATCGGATTTTCGAGTTCCAGCATCGCCCACCGTTCCCGCCTCGCGAGTTCATCGAGCGCGCGAAAGAATGCCCGTTGATCGACGTCCCGATTGATGACCGGACCGAGAAAGTTCGTGCCCCATCCCTTCAGGGGGCTGCCAAAAATGCGGAACGGCCCCTTCTGCAACAGGCCGCCGCAAAAATACCCGATCGGCCGGCCGTCCTCATGAATGGCCCAGCGCTGAATCTCCACCCCGCGGCTTGCCGCCAGATAATCGAGCCAGGCCTGGGAATGAAACAGCTCGCGGCTGTCGTACGGCCGGATCAGGATGTCCCATGCGCTGAGTTCGCCGGGTGTGAGCGGCACAAAGTCGTAGTGCGTGGGCGTCTCACGGACCGGCGCACGCCTGGCTTCCTGGAGAACGGCCACACTCATGATCGGGTCCCTTCGAGAAACTGGTGATAGTTCCAGAGAATGTCGGCGGCCAGCCGTTGCCATGAGGGAGCATCTGCCTTGTGGGGAGTCATCACCGGTAATGTCGCCCGGAGCGCCTCCCAGTCCACGTTGATCTGAGGGCGGCGCGCGGCAGGCTTCAAGAGGCAGGACAGACGGAGATACAGCTCGCCCACCGCACGATAGATGCAGTAGCGGGGCGAGGCGTCCCATCCAAACCGCGCCCATCTCGGCCATTGCGACAAACTTCGGTACCACGCGAGCTTGCGTACCACATATAACCAGCCGCGGGCGCGCACCGAGAACGGCTGCTCGTCCATCCATCGCTTCATGAGGACACGATTGGTGAGTTGCACGCGCGTCCTGGTAAGCTGCGCGAGTTCCCAGCGCCAGAGCAGGCGGGCATAGCCCGCCGCCTCCTCCCAAAACATCATGCCGGCGTCTGACGCTCCCGCCGTCCCGTTCAGCTTCATCTCCGTGCACCGACCCACCCGCTCCGCGAATTCGCGCAGGGGAAAAGGAAGGTCATGGCTCTCGTCCACCGACCGGGCCAATGTCTTCAGCCGCGCCGCGCGTCCGCGGTACGTCGGCTCATACGCCCCGGCAAACACGAGATAGGAGGTGGCCATGTCGAGATACAATTTCACGGTGCGGTATGAGGCACGCCGACTCAGCCTCGCAGGCCGGGTGACCAATTCGTCCACCACGTCGAGTTGCTCGATCATCCGATTGCAGAGAAGACGCCAGGCATCTTCGCGAGGCAAGTCGGCGGGTGCGCAGGGAGGGATCAGCGAGAGCAGCGCGTCATCGCCCCAGCACACTCTCCCGCACATGCGCAGTTCGTAGGCGAAGATGTGCGGAGTCAGAGTCCGGAGATAGCCGGGGTGCACGGCGCCCAATCCAATGGCGCACTGCACCGTGTTGTTCGCAAGCGCCTGTTCAATCAACCGGCACGTTCTCGCAACGCCCGCATCGTTCGGCAGGCGGGCGCCCTCCTTGAAGATCAGCATGAACTCTGCGTCGCCCAGCACCGCCCAACATTCCCGTTGCTCCTCGAAGGTCGCTTCATCGCGGGCCAGGCTCCCCGTCAGGATCACGCTGCTCAGGTCGTCTCCAAACTGCTCGCGCACGATGCGGACCGTCGCGTCGCAGATCAGCGCATGGAGAGCAGCCCGCGGCTCCTCGGGTCCGGCCGCAGTCGGCGCCTGCACCGGAACTGCAGTCTCCGGCGCCACCTGGAGAGTTTTGATTCCGCCCATCATGATGTGAAGGACCTCGCCACCTGTGTGTTCGATTGCTGGGCCGCCCGCCGAATCGTCACCGGCTCGTCGAGTATTGCCGGTTGCGTCATGGAGGCTCCGCGATCCTCCAACGCCGAGAGATACAATGCCTCGGTGCGGCGAAGTTGCAGCCGCTGGTCGTAGCGCTCCAGCACCCACCGCCGACCGGCGGCGCCGAACCGGCGACAGCGCTCGGGCTCGCGCAGCAGCCGGCAGATCGCGTGGGCCAGCGCGGCCGCATCGCCGGCGGGCACCGTTAACCCCGTGTGCCGATCCACGACCACCTCAGGTGTGCCGTCCACCGCACTCGCGACGACGGGTTTGCCGGCCGCCAGCGATTCGATCGCCGCCAAGGGAAGCCCCTCGAACAATGACGGCAACACGGTGAAGTCCGCCAAGGCCAGCCATTCCTCGACATGGGCGCGATAACCCACGAACCGAACCGCGTCGCTGAGGCCGAGCCGCTCGGCCTTTCGCTCCAACTCCGGGCGCAGACCGCCATCGCCCACACAGACCACACGCGCATCGGGACATTTCTTGAGCACCGCGGGCAGCGCGTCGAGCAGCACCGTATGGCCTTTTTGGGGTTCCAAGCGGCCCAGCACCACCATCACGCGATCATCCTCCTTGAACCGCAAGCTCCTCTTCCATCCGGTCGGCGCTTTTCGGTTGGGGTCGAAGCGGCGCAAGTCGCACCCGTTGGGGATCACAGTGATCTTTTCCGGCGGCAGCCCTTTGCGTTCGATGAGGTACCGGGCATTGGCCTCGGAGACGGCGATGTAGCGGTCCACAAAACGTCCCGCCAGGCGGTCGACGATAAAACGCGATTTCAACCACCCTTTCCGCCAGTGTTCTCGCAGATGCGGCGTTTCGATCACCACCGGCACACGTGACAGCCACCCGATGGGAGACGCGAACAGGCTGCCGAAAAATTGATGCGAGTGCAGGATGTCCACCTGTTGTTCGCGCAGGATCTTCGCGAGTGTCGCGGCGGCCACGAGGTCCGTCGGCTTTCGCAGAGATAACGGCACCATCCGGACGTCAGGCGGCACGTCCGGCCCAAGCTTCTCCGCGACGGACGGCGTGCAGACCAGCGAGAGGCGGAACCGGCTCCGATCGAGGCCCCGCAGGAGCGTCAGGACATGCTCCTCCGTGCCCGCGCGGGCCAGCGTGTTGAGAAAGTGCAGCACGGAAATCATCTTCATCCCGCCATCTCCAGGGTAGGAACAGGATCGCGCGGAACGGTCAGACCGGCGGCTTCCCGGAGGTAGGGATAGACGTCCGCCAGCGTGGTCAGCTCCCGGGCCGGCTCCCGATTGCTCAGAAAGACGGCGTCCGAGGAGGCGTCATCCGGGTGGTACCCGTGCATGCCGGACGGCATCCAGCTGCCGCCGTTGAAGTCGCTTCGCGAGATCAACCAACCTGGCTGTAAGAGAAAAATCACTTCTCCGAATCGCCGGTCCGGAAAGAAGATGCCCAGTTGCCGCAGTTCGTCGTCCGATAACCGTCTCCCGCACGTCATGCTGTCGAGACATTGCACGATCTCCCGCTCCGCCCGCTCATTGAAGAACCAGAACCGCGCCATCGTCGAGTCATAGACAGCCAGATAGTCCTCAGGCATCGCGAACCGGAGCTTCTCGATCTGCGTCACCAGATCCACCTGGTGCCGGATGGGCGTCATGCCGTGATCGGACGTAATCGTGAAGGACGCGTCCTCATCGATGCTCCGCGCCACATCGAAGAGCTCCCGCAGCGCCCCCGCGTAACGGTCCAGGCAGGACTCGCAGCCGACTGCGTCGTCGCAATGAAGATGCAAAAAGCCGTCGAGTTCGCTGAGGTAGAGAAAGAAAAAATTCGCTTCGCGCGACTCCATGTCGCGGCGCGCACGACGCACAATCTCCTGGTCCGAGCCGCGGTGGTAGGAATACGCGCGATAGGGGACGCGCTGTTCGGTCAAACGGTCGAAGATGGACGGCGCGCCCGCGATGCCTCCCGGCTCATAAATGTTGTCTTTTTCGACCCAGTTGAACCACGGCAGCAGCCGAGGGGTCACGCAGCATTCGAAGAGTGGGCCAAGCCCCAGCACGCGCCGGCCCATCTCCTTGATGATTCGGCGGCTGACGCGATTCGCCAGCAGACGGTCCGGCAGCGCGCTGAAGTGACGGAGCCAGCGAAAAGGAGAGCCCTCGGGATCGTAGTAGAACAGATTCCAGTGGCCGGTTACCGACGGCGGCGCGCCGGTCAAGATCGTGGGGATCGCGCCGGAGCTGAATCCCAGCACGGTGCGCACCGATGTCCGGTAGGGGAGCAGGTCCTCAAGAAAGCCGCGATTCTCGATGACCCGCCATCCCAGACCGTCGATGAGCACGAAGACATGAAGCGGGGTCTTACGGTGCATGCTCCTCCTGGAAGACATTGAGGTTCAGGACATGGGCGCGCAGCAGAATGAGCCTCGGCAGATGAACCACCATCTCGCGCGCAACCCGCGGGCCGTAGGCGACGAGACTTCCACGGAGCAGACGATCGAATTCCTCCAGGGATGTGTCGCGGTATACGGCGGCGCGGTTGATGGTGCGGGCTCCGGGGCGTGCTAGCCAATTCCACGACGTGCAGATGGCGTGATACCCCTGAGCGAGCGCCGCCTTCACCACCCGCCGATTGACCAGACCATAGGGCGCCGCCAGAAACTGGACGGCGGTCCCCAAGCGATCCTCCAGCAGGCGTTTGGAATCGCCGACTTGTCGTTCCAATTCGCCGAGCGCAAGTCCGGACAACGCCACGTGCTCGTGGCTGTGCGAATGGAAGGTCATGCCGTGCCGCTGCATCTCGGTGATCTGCGCCCAGGTGAGAAACCCGCGGCTGCCGATCGTGGCCGTGTTCACAAAACAATCGGCATGTAGACCCGCGTCGGCGAGCAACGGCCAGGCCCGCTCATACATGGAGGCCCAGCCATCGTCGAACGTCAATACGACGGGACGCCGGCCGCTTCCGCTCCACCAGGCGCTCAGCGACATGGCCTCATAGCCGCGGGCGCGGATGTGCGTCAGTTGGTCGCGAAACCGCTCGGGATGGACATCATACTTCGGATTTCTCGGACCCGGATCCGCCTCCCATGGCGTGATGCCGTGATAGGTCAGGATCGGCGAACGGGGCGCCGAGGCGCGCCGCGTCCCCTGGGGGCGATGCATGTCCACGGTCATGCGCTGGCTTTCAATGGGCGCGTGGCCGTCCGGCCGTAATCGTCGTCCAGCCGGACGATATCGTCTTCCCCGAAATAATCGCCTTGCTGAATCTCGATGACCTGAAGCGGCACGGTGCCGGGATTTTCGAGCCGATGCGCGGATTCTTTCGGGATGATCGTGCTCTCATTCGGCTGGAGATCGAACACGCGGTCCCCGCACGTCACCCGCGCGACACCTTCCAGCACGACCCAGTATTCCTTGCGGCGAGAGTGTTGCTGCAGCGACAGTCGGCGTCCGGCGAATACGGTCAGGCGTTTCACTTTGTGGCGCGGGCCTTCTTCCAACACCGTATAGCTGCCCCATGGCTTGAGGACGGCTGGAGGCCCGGCCGCCCGATGACCCTTCCGTCGCAGAAGGGCATCCGGGACCGCCTTGAGGTATCCCAACCATTCGAATACGGAGAGACTCATCCTCGCCGTCATGATGCGCCTCGCATAATATCGACGTGTGTGCCCACCGCATCCTGATAGGGTGCCTCAGGCATGGGCGAGACGACGCTCGTGGACGGCGCCATCTGCTCGATCAACGCCGTCAGGGCCGCGAGGGCCGTCCCCTGATGGCCCCATCCGGGGACCACGAGATCGGCCATGCCTTTCGTCGGCGCAATAAACTCTTCGTGCATCGGCCTGACAAACTCCGTGTACTGTCTCATCGAGCCTTGAACCGTTCGATGGCGCTCCCGCACGTCCCGTTCGAGCCGACGAAGCAGCCGGATATCCGCGGGTGCCTCGATATAGACTTCCACGTCGAGCAATGCGCGGGCCCGTTCGTTCACGAACAGCATCAATCCTTCGACGAGGAGGACCTCCCCGGGGACCACGACGGCCGCGCCGGACATGCGGGTATGGGTCGTGAAGTCGTACCGCGGCTTCGCAATGCTCTCGCCGCGTTTCAGCCGGGCCAGGTCCTGACAAAACACACTCCAGTCCAGTGCATCCGGGTGATCGAAATTCACGAGCGCCCGCTCTTCGTGAGACAAGGGGCTGAGATCGTGATAATACGAGTCCAGGTCCAGACAACCGACCTGTGCGCGCCGGACTGTTTCGGCAAGATGGCGGGCGATGGTGGATTTGCCGGCGCCGGTCCCCCCGGCGATGCCGACGATGAGAGGCGCCGAAGGCCTCATTACTGTTTCTCCCAGAGATGCGTTTGCGCGCCTGTCGCCAGCTTGAAAAACGCCACGCAGGCGACCGCATTCAGCATGAGAAACGTGTACGGCACCGCGATGATCTTGGCCGTCGGCGTCCCCGCCTGTCGTGTGCGGATCGCACCAAGCACCGCGAGGGTATAGAACCCGCCCTGCAGCGCCAGGGTGAGCTGGTACGGCCAGTCGTTGATGGCGACGTTCGCGACGAGCACCGCCATCAACGCGAACGGAGCCAGGATGCGGCACACCTTGTGCGAGACAAAATCAAACCAGATGCGATTCGTGAACGGACTCAGGACGCTGGGACGCACGGCCACGTACTGGTAGCTCCCTGAGATGGTCCGGACGCGTTTGCGGAATTCCTGCTGCAAGCTCGGCTGAAAATAATCGTAGGCCTTGGCCGACGGGTCGTAGACCACGCGGTAGCCCAGTTGGACGATCGTCATGGGAATGAACAGGTCGTCGGCGATGACGCCGACCGGAAGCGGGCGGAACAGGGCACGGCGAATCGCATAGATGGCGCCCGTGACCACCGGCGTGGAATCGGTGTCGCTCTGTAAACGACGGATCCATTTCTCATAGTGCCAGTACAGACCGATCTGCTCGCCGGACGCTCCCGTGGACGGCTTCTGGAACTGCAAGTCGCCGGTGACGCCGCCGACGGTCGGATCGGCAAAATTGGCGACCAGTTCACGCATGGCGTCGGTGTCGTACATCTGGCGAGCGTCGGACAGGAGGACAATCTCGCCGCGGCAGGCCGTCAGGCCATCATTGACGGCGCGCGCTTTGCCCTGCCGGAGAGCGTCGGGCACCAGCCGGACCCCGCGTCCCTGAAACTCGGCGACGATCTCGTTGGTGCGGTCGGTGGAGCCATCCGAAACAACCACGATGTCTCGCTCGCCGGCGTACGCCAGAGCGAGCGTGTTGTCCAGCTTTTGGCGGATGACCTTTTCCTCGTTGTGCGCGACAATCAGGAAAGAAATCGACGGCGTGTACCGATAATCCTTCCGGATAGGGCGCGCCGCGAGACGCCGACGGACTGCGAGCGCCAAGGGATACCCGAGATAGGTATAAAAGGTGAAGAGGACGCCCGCCCAAAATACCCACAGAAATGCGGATTCGTAGTCAACCACCATGGCCTCGCTAATGGGCGCCTCGGCCCAGCATCACGATCTTCAGCGTTTCGATGATGATGCGGACATCCAGCCACACCGACATGTTCTTGATGTAGTACAGGTCGTACTCATGACGCTCGATGCCGTCCTCGATGGAGGAGACATAGTGGTACCGGACTTGCGCCCACCCGGTGATCCCCGGTTTGACCGCGGCCCGGAGCCGATAGTACGGGACCGCCGCCACGAGCGTGTCCCAGAGCGATTGGACGTCCGGCCGGGGCCCGACGAAGCTCATATCGCCCCGCAGCACGTTCCAAAGCTGGGGCAGTTCATCCAAGCGGCACCGGCGGATCAATGCCCCGACGCGCGTCAGACGCGCGTCGTGCTTCTGTGCCCAGCGCGACTGGTCGTGCGATTCCGGACCGCACCGCATAGAGCGGAATTTGTACAGCCGGACCATGCGGCCGTGCTGTCCGACGCGCTCCTGCCGGAACACCACCGGACCCTGCGAATCGAGCTTGATCGCCAGAGGGATGATCAGCAAGAACGGAGTGGCAAGGATCAATCCGATGGCGGAGACCGCAACATCCACGATGCGCTTGCACAGCATCGCAAATCGCAGTCGCTTGAAGCCGTCGCTGAAGATCAGCGCACTCGGATTCAGCCCCGCCAAGGAAATCTTGCCGCTCAGCTTTTCATAAAACGTGACGCCGTCCTCGACCGAAATGCCGTTCGCCTTGCAGTCGAGCAACTCGTCGGTCGGCAGGGTCCCTCTCCGCTCGGACAGGGCGACGACGACGCACTTCACGCCGCCTCCCGCCAGAATGTCCTTGATGCGGTCGCGATATTCGCCGTTCATGGTCTCGACGTACCCCATGAACCGATACCCGGGCCGGGGGTTCGTCTGAAGCCGGGTGATGATGGTGGTGGCGAGCGGGCCACTTCCCAACACCAAGATCCCCGGCGTCACGTCCACCTTTGCCGCGGGTTCGGCGCTGACGCTTGGCCGCGCGGTCGCTAGTCTCTGGTACCGCAGTCGCGAAGCGATCATGTCGGCTCGCCCCGCTGCCCGACGCCCGCAGGGAGACGCGGAGGCCGGGCAGCTTCGGTCCTCCATCGTGCGTTCTTCATGCGCTGCGCACCAGCCCTGCAGACACCCTATGAGCAGGATGCCGTTCCTGCATGTAATACGGGATGCCGTTCGTCCAGACGCCCGTCAAAATAATGCCGGACTGGATCGTGGGCTTCAGCGAGTTCAGCGCTTTTTGGACGACCTCGCGCGACGTGACGTCGGCCTTGATCACGAGGCCCAGCACGTCCGCCATGCTGGCCAGCACATTCATGTCCGCGAGCGGCAGAATCGGCGGCGCATCGAGAATGATATAGTCGAAGCGTCGCCGCAGCTCCGTCAGCAATTTGGCGAGCTGGTGCACCTTGGAGAGTTCGATCGTGCCGTTCTCCTGGCTGCCCGCGGGCAGGATCCAGAGCGGCCACTTCTCCAACGGATGGATGCTGTCTTCCAGGGTATGCGTGCCCTGCAGCACTTCCGACAGTCCCGGTTCGAGGCCCGTGCCGAGAATCGTATGTACGGACGGATTTTTCAGGTCGCAATCAATCAGCAACGTCGTCTTGCCGAGGTCACGCGCCAGGGTGTATGCAAGGTTCACCGCAGACGCCGTCTTCCCTTCGCCTTTCAATGCGCTGCTCACCACGACGACGGTATTGGGCCGGTCGCCGGCCATCAGACCGAGACGCGTGGCGGCCACACGAAACTGCTCTGCGACGATGGACATCGGGCGCCACTTCGCGACGAGGTTGTACTCGACCGGCAGCGTCCCATGGCCGTTACCGTTCACTTGGCCGTTGCCGTTTCGGAACCTCGACCACGAAAGCAGCCGTCCATTGCTCTTTCTACCTTCTGCAGGGGCGGCCTCCGACGAGGCTTCGGCCGCGCCCGGCAACACGGCGACCGCGCTGAGCTGCGTGGACGGCGCGGACTGCGGCGCGGGAAGCGCCTTGCCCGTGAGCCCGTACGCGGTTTTGAAATCGGGAATCGCCGCGAGGAGCGGAAGGCCGAGCAGCATCTCGGCTTCCTCGGGACGGCGGAACGACGCCTTATATTGATCCACCGCGAAGGCGCCGCCGAATCCCACCATGCAGCCGAGGATCAGGCCGACCAGCATGATCCGCATCTGGTCCGGTTTCTCGGTCTTCTCGGGGAGGTTCGCCGGATCGATGATGCGGAACTGCTCGCCTTTCTGACGCTTCTCAAGGTTCTCGGCGACCTGCGCGTTCACGCGTTTGTCGAGCAGAGATTGATAGTTCTTCTGCCCGTTGTCGTAGTCGCGCACGAGGATCATGAGCTCCTGCTCGCGCGACGGCGTCCGCTCGACCCGCCCCTCATAGGCCTGCATCTGCGACGCCAGCCGGATGCGCCGCTGCTTGAGGCCTGCGAGTTCGATTTGCGCCTCATCGCGTTGCCGGACCAGCCCTTGGAGATACGGATCGAACGTCTTGACGGCTTCCTCGTTCACCTCGCGCCCCGAGAGACTGTGTTTGTCCACCAACTGCGCCTTGACGGATTCGATCTCCTGCTTGACCTGCACGATGTCCGGGTAGGACTCCTTGTACCCCGCTTTCAGGGTGGTCAGGTTCCGTTCCAGTTCGCGCAAGTGTTGCACCAGCGGATCGCCTCCGGGCGTGCCCAATCCGGGCGTCGTGGTCCCGCTCGTTTCATAATCTCTGATCGCTTTGTCGATTAGGCCGACGCGGTCCGTCAGACTGTTGATGGATTCGCTCTCCACCGTAACGTCCGACTGCAGGCGATCCAGCGCCCGCAGATTCGCTTCCATCTGCTGCGGCAGCTCGCCCATGTATTTTTTCTTGAAGTCGCTGATCAACTGCTCCTGCGCCTCGAGACCCGCCTTGGACTTCGCGAGCTCCTGCTCGAGGAATTCGGACGCGCCCTCGACAAACTGCTCCCGCACTCGCAGGTTCTCTTCGATAAACAGAGACGCCAGCTTGGCCGTGACTTTCATTGCCACCATGGGATCCTCATGCGCGAATGAAATCGAAAACGCCTCGACGGTCTTGCCCCGGGCACCGCTCGAGCCCACCGTTTCCACTTTGATGCTCTCACGCATCTTCTCGATGACCTCTTCGAAGCCCGCGCTCCGCACGTCGTCCGGATAGAGCTTGAACTCCTCGACGACCTTGCTCAGCAACGTGCGGCTCATGACCTGTTGTTTGATCATGATGAGCCGGCCTTCGATGCTGCCGCCGACGATAGCCTTCACATAGTCCTCCGGGATCTTCTGGTCCTCCACGAGGATCAGCGTGCTGGACCGGTAGCTCTTGGGCAATACCCGGGCAAGGATTCCGGCGATCCCCAGGGAGAGAAGGACGGCTCCGATGATCAGCCATTTTCTCCGGGCCGCCATGCTCAAGTAATCGTAGAACGTGATGGGCAACGATTCGTTCATATGTGCATCCATTCTGCCGGGCGCTCTCCGCCCGCCGGCGCAGGCATCATCAATGGCACGTGGTGATGGTTGTCTCTCATCATTCGACCCTATGGAACGACGATGGTGTCCCCGGAATTGATGACGATGTGGTTCGGATCGCTCCGACCCGTGAGCAGGTCGTCATAGGGCATGTTCAGGCGGACTTCCTTCCATCCGCCGTTCCCATTCGGTGTATGCCGCACCACCTGCAACTTGTTCTTCGACGCAAACGGGGTGAATCCGCCGGCCATCGAGATGGCCTGGAGCACCGTGGTGTAGGACTTCAACTGATACTTGCCCGGCCTCGTGACTTCACCGAGGACGAACACGTTGTAGCTGTTGACCTCTTTCACGCTCACCGACACCGCCGGGTTTTCCTTGAACTCCAGCAACCGCTTGGCGAGGCGCTGGGAGAGCTGGTCGGCGGTGACGCCCGCCGCTTGCACGTCACCGATCAGCGGCATCGAGATCATGCCGTCCGGCCGCACCACCACTTGTCGGCTGAGGTCTTGGTTGCGCCAGACCACCACCTCGAGAATGTCTTCAGGTCCCAGCAGAAAGTCCTTGGACGGCGTCGGGTTCTCGACCATTTCTTTTCCCGTCATGGAAGACGCGCACCCGAACAGCGCTCCGCTCAGTACCAGCCCCATCAACACCAGCATGCTTGTGCTCTTCATCGTCTGTTCTCCCCTCTTCTGACTCTGGACCTGTCGACTGTCCCCGCTCACGGCAACAACACCATGGTTTCGGACGGCACGACGATCGTATCGCCGGGCCGGAGCTCCACATTCTGCTTGGACCCGTCCCGCAACACGATATCGTCATAGCTCGCCTTGAGTTTTTCGCTGCCGCCCCCGCTGCCGTTGTCGCGGAATCGGAACACCACCACCTTGTTCCGCGCCGCCACCGGCGTGAACCCGCCCGCGATCGTGATGCCCTGCAGCAACGTCGTCTTGCTCTTCAGCGGATACCGACCGGGCTTCCCCACTTCGCCCAGCACGTAGACCGCGTAGCTATTCACCTCGCGGACGACGATCGCCACCGAGGGGCTCTCCTTATACTCTTTCAGCCGGGAGGAGATTTCCTCCGTCAGCTGGCTCGGTGTCTTCCCGACCGCCACGACATCACCGATGAGCGGCAGAGAGATGCGGCCATCGGGCCGTACAGCGACGACTTTCGAGAGATCGGCATTCCGCCATACCGTGATCTCCAGGACATCCTCCGGACCGACGATGTAATCCGGCGTGACAATCAGTGAAAACTTTTCGAGCGCGGCGGATGGCGCCGGTTGCTGCGCCGCCTGCGGCACGCCCCCGGTCTCGGGAAACGCCGTCCCGCCGGACAGACCGAACAACAGCACGACTCCGCTACCCACCCACCACCTTACGGTTTTCATAGGCATCCCCCTCCCAATGATGGAGAAACGGCGGGGGGCGAACTCGCCTGCCGTCCTCCAAACCGTTCCGGCACCTTGAAACTCTGCGGCATCCCCGGCACTTCGAGTGATGACGCGGCGGGCACGACAGATACAGGGTTCATTGAATTTTCCCTATCAAGAAACCACCAGTGGATTAGGAAAAACTCCGTTATGCCAATCACAGTATGACTGTCGGCGAAGGTATAAAAATGTGGCCGCAGGTCACAATACCAATCACGTAGGCATCGCTATACCTCCGTACGGTTGCTGACTACAGAACGTTGGCATTATTCTTTGGTTGAGGCCTCCCTATACGAAAACAGCACGTTCGAATCAGTAGGGACACAGCTTCAAGGAAGGAACGAGATATGCGGGGACGGAGACCGACGGCGGAGGCATCCGACACCTCATCCGATTTTCACGTAGATAGTATTGTGGACAAGAGGGCGGGCCCGGGAATTCTGTTGCTGACCTCATCCATGCAGTTGCTATACCGGGACCGGCGAACGTGGGAATTGTGCGGCCAGATCAACAAATCACACAACGGCACCGCCGCCCGGGGTGTCCTTCCCCCAGCGGTTGCGGAGGTCTGCGCCGAAATCATGCAGACGCTCCAGGTCAGGAGCGAGGCGAAGGATTGGGAGCATTTCCGTGTCAAGCGGATCATCGGCGACGCCAAACGGCCGATCCTCCTGCGCGGGCTCGGACTACCCGACCGGCACAGCATTCAGCATTCCAGGATTCTGATCACCATGGAGGAAGTGGGACGCCGCCAGGAGGCTGTGACCGAGCAGGCCAAGGAACTGTTCCACCTCACCGATCGGGAAGTGGCCGTTGTCCAGAACCTGCTCAAGGGCTGGACCAACAAAGAGATCGCCAATGCACTCGGCGTCACCGAGCAGACGGTGAAAGAGCACATCAAGCATATTATGGAAAAGACCAAGACGACCACACGCACCGGAATCCTGGTGCAAGTGCTCCGCCTCTGAAGCAGCGCTTTTTCCTCACGACCCTTTCGCCTTTTCCACGCCGAACGCGGAACAAGCCCTCACACGCCGGCACTAAGCCGCCGGCCTCCTCCCGCGCGAAGACGTCCAAACCGCAATCTCAGCCGGTCGAGGTACAGATACACCACCGGCGTCGTGTACAGCGTCAACATCTGGCTCACGATGAGTCCGCCGACGATCGCAATGCCGAGCGGTCGCCGTAGCTCGGCGCCGAGCCCTGTCCCAAGAGCCAGCGGTAGCGCGCCGAACAGCGCCGCCATCGTCGTCATCATGATCGGCCGGAATCTCAGCACGCACGCTTCATAGATGGCGTCTGCGGAACTCTTTCCCTCCTTGCGCTCCGCCTCGAGGGCAAAATCGATCATCAGAATCGCATTCTTCTTCACGATGCCGATGAGCAGAATGATACCGATCAGCGCAATGATGCTCAGCTCCGTCTGGAAGATCATCAGCGCGAGAATGGCGCCGACGCCGGCAGAGGGCAATGTGGACAGGATCGTAATCGGATGGATGTAGCTCTCGTACAGGATCCCCAACACGATGTAGACCGTCACGAGCGCCGCCAGAATCAGCAGCGGCTGATTGGCCAGCGAGGCCTGGAAGGCCTGGGCCGTGCCTTGCAGGCTGCCCCGTATGCTCGCCGGTAGGCCGATCTCGCGGGTGGCCGTCTCGATCGCCCTGACCGCATCGCCAAGGGCCACTCCGGACGGGAGATTGAACGAGAAGGTAATTGCAGGAAACTGTCCCTGGTGGTTCACGGACAACGCAGTCGCGGTCGGTTCGTAATGCGCGAACGTGCTCAAGGGCACCTGCGCGCCATTGGGCGTGCGCACATAAATGTCGTGCAGAGTGTCGGGACGTTGCCAATACGGCGGCGCGACCTCCATCACCACATGATACTGGTTCAGGGCCGTGTACATGATCGAGACCTGCCGCTGGCCGAACGCATCGTACAGCGTGTCGTCAATGAGCTGCGGGGTGATGCCAAGCCGCGACGCGGTGCTCCGGTCAAACACCACCGAGGACTGCAACCCTTTGTCCTGTTGGTCGCTGTTTAGGTCCGCGACCTGCGGTAAGGCCCGCAGCTTCTGCTCGACACGCGGAGCCCAGTCGTTCAGCTCCCGCAAGTCGTCGCCCTGCAGGGTGTACTCATATTGCGCATTGCTCCGCCGGCCGCCGATACGCACGTCCTGTGTGGCCTGGAGAAATGTCGGCGCGCCGGGAACCTTGGACAGCTTTCCGCGCAGTCTCGCGATGACCTGATCCGCGCTGAGCTTCCGCTCCTCCAGGGGCTTGAGCCCGATGAACATGCGTCCCGTGTTCGTCGTGGTACCGCCACCCCCGCCGCCGCTGAACCCCGTGACGCTCTCGACGGCCGGATCGCTCTTGATGATCTCCAGCACCTCCGTGAGTTTCTGCCGCATGGCCTGAAAGGAGGCATCCTGCGCGCCCTGAATCGCGCCCATCAGCCGGCCGGTATCCTGCTGGGGAAAGAAGCCCTTCGGGACGATGATGAACAGGTAGATATTGAGCGCAATGGTGGAGAGAGTCAGCGCGAGCATGAACCGCGGGTGTCTGAGCGCCCAGGACAGAGACGTCTCGTACCGCGACAACATCCATTGGAACGCGTGCTCGCTCGCCCGGTACAGACGCCCGTGGGCGCGCGGTTGTTCCGGCTTCAGGAAGACGGCGCACATCATGGGTGTGGTGGTCAGTGAGATGACGAGCGAGAGGATGATCGCCACCGACAGGGTCACGGCAAACTCGCGGAACAGCCGGCCGACGATCCCGCCCATCAACAGAATGGGCAGGAAGACCGCGATCAGTGAGAGGCTCATGGAGACGACGGTAAACGTGATCTCCTTGGCTCCCCGCAGAGCGGCCTCCAGGGGCGGCATACCCTGTTCCCTGTACCGGCTGATGTTCTCCAGCACTACGATGGCATCGTCCACGACGAATCCGGTCGCAATGGTGAGCGCCATGAGAGAGAGGTTGTCCAGGCTGTAGCCGCACAGGTACATGACACCGAACGTGCCGACGAGCGAGACCGGCACGGCCACGCTCGGGATGAGGGTGGCGCGAACATTGCGTAGGAACGCGAAGACCACGAGGATGACGAGAGTCACCGAAATGAGCAGCGTCAATTCCACGTGGTGAAGCGAGGACCGAATCGCCGGGGTGCGGTCAAGCGTGACCGACATCGTGATGGCGCGGGGGATGGATGCTTCCAACTGCGGGAGGAGCTCACGGATGCGGTCCACCGTCTCGATAATATTCGCCCCCGGCTGCCGGAACAGAATCACGACCACGGCCGGCTTGCCGTTGGCCAGACCCGTGGAGCGAAGATCCTCGACCGAGTCCTCGACGCTGGCCACGTCCGACAGCCGCACGGCCGCGCCGGCCCGATAGGTGACGATCAACGGCATGTACTCCTCCGCCCGGCGGAGCTGATCGTTGGTCTGAATCTCCCAGGTCCTGGTCTCATCCGCCACCTGTCCCTTCGGACGGTTCACGTTGGTGGAGGCCAGCATGCGGCGGACGTCTTCGAGTCCGATGCCGTACTTGTTCAAGGCGTTCGGATTCATCTCCACCCGGACCGCCGGCAGCGACCCGCCTCCCACGATCACCTGGCCGACCCCCTCGGCCTGGGAGAGCTTCTGTTGAAGGATGCTGGACGCGGCATCGTACATCTTCCCCCGGCTCATCGTGTCGGAGGTCAGCGCCAGAATGAAAATGGGCGCATCGGCCGGATTGACCTTGCGGTACGTGGGATTGTTCGGCAGCGCCGTCGGGAGATACCCGCGCGCCGCATTGATGGCCCCCTGCACGTCGCGGGCGGCGCCGTCGATATTGCGGCTCAAGTCAAACTGCAAGACGATGGTGGTGGCACCAAGATAACTGGTGGACGTCATTTCGGTCACGCCCGCGATGCGCCCGAACTGACGTTCGAGCGGAGCTGCCACGGACGTCGCCATGGTTTCCGGGCTTGCCCCGGGCAAATTTGCCGAGACCTGGATCGTCGGGAACTCCACGGACGGCAGGGCGGCGACCGGAAGCAAACGGAAGGCGACCGCCCCGACGAGCGCGAGGGCAATCGTCAGGAGCGTCGTCGCGACGGGTCTTCTGATGAAGGGCGCTGCGATGTTCATGCGGGTTTACCCAGCGCTCGGACCGAGCGCTTCGTGCTTCGACGGGACTGCGCGGCGTTTGGCGAAGCGCTTCGCCAAACGGTCGAACGCGAGATAGACCACCGGCGTCGTATAGAGCGTGAGCATTTGGCTGAAAATGAGGCCTCCGACGATCGAGATCCCGAGCGGCCGTCGAAGCTCCGATCCCATGCCCGTGCTGACGGCCAACGGCAGGGCCCCTAGCAACGCCGCCATCGTGGTCATCATGATCGGCCGGAACCGCAGCAGAGAGGCTTCGTAGATCGCCTCGACGGCGCTCTTCCCGTGCTTGCGCTCCGCCTCCAGCGCGAAGTCAATCATCATGATGGCATTCTTCTTCACAATGCCGATCAGCAAAATGATCCCGATCAAGGCGATCACGCTCAACTCCATCCGAAAGAGCATCAGCGCGAGAATCGCGCCGACCCCTGCCGACGGCAGCGTGGACAGGATCGTGAGCGGATGAATATAACTCTCGTACAGGATGCCGAGCACGATGTAGACCGTCACAAGCGCCGCCAGGATCAGCAGCGGCTCATTGGTCAGCGCAGCCTGAAAGGCCTGGGCCGTCCCCTGGAAGCTGCCGCGAATGCTGGCCGGAAGGCCGATCTGGTGCGCGGCTGTCTCGACCGCCTGCACTGCCGCTCCCAGCGAGACGCCCGGGGCCACGTTAAACGACACGGTCACCGCCGGGAATTGCCCCTGGTGGCTGATGACGAGTGGCGCGGTCGTCTCCGTCAATTGCGTGAACGCGCTCAAGGGCACCTGGCCGCCGTTCGCCGAGCGGACATAGATGTCCCGCAGCGCCTGAGGGCCCTGCTGAAATTCCGGCTTCACCTCCAGCACCACCCGATACTGATTCAATTGGGTGAACATGGTGGATACGAGCCGCTGGCCGAAGGCGTCGTAGAGCGTGTCGTCAATCATCTGCGGGATGATGCCCAGCCGTGCAGCGGTGCTGCGATCAATCGTCAGCAGGGCCTGCAACCCTTGATCCTGCTGATCGCTGCCCACGTCGCCAAGTTCGGGGAGCATCCGGAGCGCCTCGACGAACTTCGGCGCCCAGGCATTCAGTTCTCGGGCGTCGGGATCTTCGAGGCTGTACTGGTACTGCGTCCGGCTCACGCGATCCTCGACGGTGAGGTCCTGCACCGGCTGCAGGTACAAGGTGATGTCGTCGACCTTCGCCAGTTCCTGTTGCAAACGCCGGATGACCTGGCCGGCGGTGAGGTGCCGCTTCGCGAGCGGCGTGAGGTTGATGAGGATGCGCCCGCTGTTGAGCGTGGCGTTGGTGCCGTCCACCCCGATGAACGACGACAGGCTTTCGACCGCCGGATCCTTGAGAATCACCGTCGCCAGAGCCTGCTGGCGCGCCGCCATCCCCGCGAATGAGATGGTTTGCGGCGCCTCGGAGATCCCCAAGATCAGCCCGGTGTCCTGAACGGGGAAGAAGCCTTTGGGCACGATGATGTAGAGCAGCACGGTTAAAACCAGGGTCCCCATCGCGACGAGCAAGGTCGACTGCTGGCGATCCAGCACCCATCGCAACGTCTTCCCGTATTGCTCGATGGTGCGGTCGAACAGATGTTGGGATACGCGGTAAAACCGGCCTTGCTGCTCCTCCGGCGTACGACGCAGCAGCCTCGCGCACATCATCGGCGTCAGGGTCAAAGACACTGCCGCCGAAATCAGGATCGTGATCCCGAGGGTGATCGCGAACTCTCGGAATAAGCGTCCCACCACGTCGCCCATGAACAGCAGCGGGATCAATACGGCGATGAGCGAGACGGTCAAGGATAGGATGGTAAAGGCAATCTGTTCCGAGCCCTTGAGCGCGGCCTGCAGCGGAGAGTCCCCTTCTTCGATGTATCGGGCGATGTTCTCGATCATCACAATCGCATCGTCCACCACAAATCCCGTCGCGATCGTGAGCGCCATCAAAGTCAGGTTGTTCAGGCTGAAGTCCATGAGATACATCGCGCCGAAGGTCCCCACCAGGGACAGCGGGACAGCGGCGGCGGGAATGACGGTGGCGGAAAGCGTGCGAAGGAACAGAAAGATCACCATGATGACCAGCGCGACCGCCAGCATCAGCTCGAACTGAACGTCTTCGACCGATCCGCGGATGGTCGTCGTCCGGTCGGTCAACACGGAGACATGAACGGAAGCCGGCAACGCGCTTTCGAGTTGCGGCAGCAGCTTTTTGATGCGGTCCACGACCTCGATGACATTGGCGCCCGGCTGGCGCTGGATATTGACGATGATGGCGGGGGCCTCGTTCATCCAGGCCGCCTGCTTCGCATTCTCGGCATCGTCGATCACGTCGGCCACGTCGGACAGCACCACCGGCGCATTGTTGCGATAGGTGACGATCAACGGCCGATAGTCCTTGCTCGAAAGGAGTTGATCGTTCGCACCGATGATGGAGGCGCGCCGGGGCCCGTCGAACGCGCCCTTGGCCTGATTGACATTGGCGGCCGACACGGCCGCGCGCACATCTTCGAGGGTCAATCCGTACGCGGCCAGCGCCGTCGGGTTGGCTTGAATCCGGACGGCGGGCCGCTGGCCCCCGCTGATGCTGACGAGTCCTACGCCCGAGAGCTGGGAGATTTTTTGGGCCAGCCGCGTATCCGCCAAATCTTCCACTTGAGGCAACGGCAAGGTTGGCGACGTCAGCGCCAGCGTGAGGATCGGCGCGTCAGCCGGATTCACCTTGCTGTACACCGGAGGGTTCGGCAGCTCCTTCGGCAGGAAAGTGGTAGCGGCATTGATCGCCGCTTGCACCTCCTGCTCGGCAATATCCAAGCTCAGCGTGAGACTAAACTGCAACGTAATGACCGAGCTGCCCCCTGAGCTGGTCGAGGTCATCTGTTTGAGGCCGGGCATTTGTCCGAACTGGCGCTCTAGCGGCGACGTGACGGACGACGCCATGACCTCGGGGCTGGCGCCCGGATAGAACGTCAGGACCTGGATGGTCGGGTAATCGACTTGTGGCAGGGCGGAGACCGACAGCTGATGATAGGCCATCGCGCCGGCGAGCAGAATGGCCGCCATCAGCAGGACCGTGGCCACCGGCCTGAGAATAAAGATGCGTGACGGATTCATGACCGGCTCGCTTTGGGACCCTTCCCTGCCGGTGCCCTACTGCCGGGAGCCTGGACGTCAACGTTGCTGCCTTCGCGCAGCTTCTCAGTGCCATCCACCACCACCTGCTCATCGGGAAACAGGCCGGCCTCGATGGATGCCTCATCGCCCTGAGTGACGCCCACCGTGACCGGGCGCACGGCCACCGTCTGATCGACCTTCACGATATATACGAAGGTGCCCTGAGAACCGCGTTGTATGGCGGCGGTCGGTACGATCGTCGCCCCTCGCTTCACATCCAAGAGCAGGCGCGCGTTGACGAACTGACTGGGAAAGAGTTCATGGTCGTCGTTGGGAAAGATGGCCTTTAGTTTGACGGTGCCGGTCGTCGGATCGATCTGATTGTCCACGGTCAGCAAGGATCCCACGGCCAGCCGCCGCTTCTGCTCTCGATCGAACGCCTCGACCGGTAAACGTTCTCCGGCTTTGAGCTTGCCGAGGACGGGAGGGAGACTATCCTCGGGAATGGTGAACACCACCGCAATGGGTTGGAGCTGCGTGATGACCAGGAGCCCATTGGCGTCGTTGGCGTGAACGATGTTGCCGGGATCCACGAGGCGCAACCCGATTCGCCCGGTGATCGGCGCGGTGATCCGCGAATACATCAATTGCAGCTTGGCAGTGTCGATTTGCCCCTGATCCGTCTTGACGATCCCTTCCGTCTGGCGAACCAAGGCCTCCTGGGTATCCAATTGTTGTTTCGCGATCAGCTCTTGCCGGTAGAGATCCCGGTAACGCTCCAGATCGAGCTGGGCGTTCTTCAGCAGCGCCTGATCGCGCGCCATCTGGCCTTCCATCTGGGTCAACTGCGCCTGGAAGGGGCGGGGATCGATTTCAGCCAGCAGTTCGCCGCTTCGGACGATCTGGCCCTCTTTAAACAGCACCCGCATCAGCTGTCCGTCGACGCGGCTTTTTACGGTGACCGTGTTGAGCGGGGTGACTGAGCCGAGGCCCGTGAGGTACACGCCGATGTCGCCCGTCTTCGCGGCCACGGCGACCACCGGCACCGTCCTGACGCGGGAGTCCGCCTTTTTTTCGCCGGGGACGCGTAATTGCGCCTCGCCCGACTTCATCAGCAATGCGTAGGCGCCGATGGCAAGGAGACAGAGGACCAGTAACCCGATCGCCCCGCGCTTGAGCAGCACAGCCACACGCGTACGCTGAGGCCTCGGGTCTTTCTGCGGATTCTCTATCGCCATTCGAATTGAGCTCCTAGGAGAGGACTTGGTTCGGCATTAGGATTACAATGGATCCGCATATGATCTCTCGGCAGACCTCCACTGAACGCCTCTCCCGTCATTATAGTCGGACGCAGCCTCCCCGAGGTTACAGACGGCGTGTAACCTTCCGCCCCCTTCGACCGACTGTCCTGTTAAGGCCCCCTCATGGTTAAGGGGGAGCATGAGTCCGCGCTGACGGACGAAGCGATCATTCGGCAGGTCATGCGTGGGGACGTGGATGTCTTTGTGGAATTGATCACCCGTTATCAACAGCATGTCGGCCGCATCGTTGCCGGCCATGTCCCGCACGAGATGGTAGAAGAGGTGGCGCATAACGTCTTCGTACGGGCCTATACGTCCCTATCCACGTACTCGTTTCGAAAACCGTTCTCACATTGGTTGGCCACCATCGCGGTCCGCAGTTGTTATGACGTGTGGCGGGCGGCGGGTCGAAAGGAGGTGCCCTTCAGCGCGCTTGCCGATGAGGACCATCAGGAATGGACGGACCAACTTCTCGCGGCGGAATCGAACGAGCGTTTTGAGGAGCTGGCACGTCAAAAGGAGACGAAAGATCTGTTGGACCGAGCCCTGGCCCAACTGTCGGCTGAGAACCGCATGGTGGTGACGCTGGTTCATCTCGAAGGTTACTCGGTGCGGGAAGCCGCCAATTTGCTCGGTTGGACCGTCGTGAACGTCAAGGTCAGAGCGCACCGCGCGCGTCAACAACTCAGGAAAATCCTGGAAGGATTCGTGGGGAACGCAGCATGAACACACCCGGCAAAGAACACCTGGACAAGCTCGCGCGGGCGCTCGCGCAGGCGCATGCCGCGCAGGAAGTGCCGCAGTTTTCGACCGGTTGGAGGACTGCCGTGATGCGGGACATTCGCCGAGAGGCCAGCGCGAGGACGGCGATTGAGGTCCCGCAACTGGTCTGGCGCGCGGCGGTGGTCGTCGTCCTCGTCTCGCTGGCGCTCGTCGGCTCGCTGCTGAGTTGGGATGCGGGCCGCGCCGATGCCGACTTTTCTGCGCTCTTCGCTGAGGCCACCGTTTCCCCCACCATATTGACAGGCGCGCCATGAGCGACAGGCTAAGTTGGACACCACGCCGGCATTGGGGAATCTGGGGGGGGATCACCGTCGTGTTTCTTTGCGGCCTGCTTGTCGGCAGCGTCGCGACCACGGCCTATCATGATTACCAAGGGCAGCAGAAATGGGAGCGGGGACTGGCGGGATTGAAACCGCGGGTCATGCGGCATCTTCAGCATGAACTGCGCCTGTCGGCGGAGCAACAGCAGACGATCGAGCCGATCATCGCCCGGGCAGAAGGCGAGCTCTTGCGCTTACGAATGGCGCAGCAACCCCGTGTCGAGGAGATCCTGGGCAAGACCATTGAGGCCTTACGAACCCAGTTGAATCCAGAGCAACAGAGCAAGCTCGATGAACTGTCTCGCCAGCTCCAGCGGCGATGGGAGGCCGACCGCCAGCACATCCACAAACTGAACAGTGGGGGGCGCGACTGAGCGCACTTGTCCTGTTTTGGCCAGGCAAATTGAAGGAATGTATGCTAGTATAGAGACAGTGTTTACCTTCGATTCGGTTTCGGCAGACGGTGTTTTCACCGTCGCAACACCAATTCAGACCCAAAGAAAGATATGACGCACGCACAGCACATTCGAGTTGTCACCTATAACATCCATCAGGCACGCGGATGGGATGGTGTGACGAGGCCGGATCGGATCATCACCGTCCTCAAGGAAGTGGACGCGGACATCATTGCGTTGCAGGAAGTCTTGCTTTCCCAAGTCTTCCTCATCAAGAAAGCTCTCGGAATGGGCGGCGTGGCGTTCAACCTCACGCGGCGCATGCGGCACGATCTGTACGGCAACGTCTGCCTCACCCGCCTGCCTCTGACCGGCCATGCGAGCTACGACTTGACCTGCAAAACGTTCGTGCCGAGGGGATGCTTGCGCGCGGACGTCAGCCACGGGGCGGCCTCGCTCCATGTCTTCAACGTTCACCTCGGGCTTCGCTACCGAGAACGGATCCAGCAAGTGCGCATGCTGAGGGAGATTCTGGATCCTAGGGCGATGACCGGTCCGCGACTCCTGCTCGGTGACTTTAATGAATGGTTTAATGGCGCCGCCTCCCGCCTGCTTCGGAGGGAGTTCGGCGATCCATGCGGCCGGCGCCGATCCCTTCGCACACACCCCAGCCCGCTGCCGGTCTTTCCGCTGGACCGGATCTATCATGACCCTGCGGTCACACTCGAGCACGTCGCCGTCCACCGTAGCCAGGTCGCCCGCGCAGCGTCCGATCACTTGCCGACGTACGCAGATCTTCGCTTGAACCTCTCGTAGTCCAGCGCATCAGCGCGAAGCCGTGCGGACGACCACGAGCTTGTCCACACCAGACTCCGCGCCCCACACCTCACCGTGCCGTCCGAGGAGTTGACGGACATTCGCCCCGGCGCTCGGCAGCGGGAAGACATCAAAGGTCTCCTTCTGCGGATCGAAACGCACCAACGCGTTCGCCCCGAAGTCGCTCAGCCAGACCTTGTCCAGATCGTCCACGTAGACGGCGTACGCCCCCGGCTTATTGCCGGGCAGACGCCATTCGCGCCAGGAACCACTGGCCGGCGTATAGCGCGCGACCTGTCCCACATTCCATTCGCTCACCCAGATATTGCCCTGTGAATCTGCCCAGACGCGCCGCGCTCCCTGCCGCTGGGTTGGCGGCTCGATCACCGTCGCCGCCCCGGTAGTGGAATCGAGCCGTGCGATATGGCTCCCCGCCAAGGACGCGTAATACATCGTGCCGTCCGGCGTGGCCGCGATTCCATAGGGTCCGGCGCCTTTGGGAGCGGCGAACACCTCGACCTTGCCGGCTTTTGGGTCGAGACGGCCATATACGCCGCTCTGTCCGGTGAACCAAAGCACCCCGCGCTTATCAAACGCGGCGGTATTGAGATTCAAGCCGGGCCGGTCCGGCGGCAACGAAAAGATGGTCACCCGTTCTGTCGCGGGGTCCACACGTACGATCGCATTCAACCCGCCGTCGGTGATCCATGGCGCGCCGTCCGGACCGACGATCACTCCGTGCGGGCGCGACTTCTCGCCCAACTTGATGCGGCGAATCTTGCCGGTGCTCGGATCGAGATGTCCCAATTCGCCCGAGCCTTGGGCCGCGTACCAGACACCGCCGTCCGTCGCCGGCGCGACATCATGAGGATGCGAGCCTGCAGGGACAGGGAATTCTTGAACCTGAGAACTGGTGTCCGACGCCGCGATCGTGACGCAGGCGATCAACAGAACGAGCACGCTCATCCCATACATCCGTGGTTGAGACTGAAATGCTGTGTTCATCGCAAGCCTCCTGCAGGAGTCCATCCGCCGCCCAGCGCCTTGTACAGCTGAACGATGGACACCAAATACAGCCGGCGCGTCGACGTCAGCGAAAGCTCTGCGTCGAACAGGCTGCGCTTCGAGGTGAGCACATCCAGATAATTCGCTAGGCCACCACGGTAGCGCAGATCGGCCAGATGCAAGGCCGAACGAAGCGCCGTGACCTGAGCTTCCAGTGCCTCTGTTTGCTGCCGCACCGTTCTGATGGCCACGAGCGCGTCTTCGACTTCGCGGAACGCCACGAGTACCGTCTTCTCGTATTGCGCTTGAACCTGACGGGCCTGTGCTTCGACAGCTCGCTGTTCGTACCCCAGCGTCTTGGCGTTGAGCAGTGGACCAACCAATCCCGCGCCGGCGGCGCCGAACTCAGACCCGGATTTGACGAGATTGGCGAGATGGGGGCTCGCAACACCAAGCACTCCCGTGAGTGTGATCTGCGGAAACCGATTGGCCTGAGCGACGCCGATTCTGGCCGTGGCCGCCGAGAATTCTTGTTCGGCCTGCAAGATATCCGGGCGCCGCTGGAGGAGGTCGGAGGGAATCCCCGCGGGCACTTCCGGTGGCATCACCTGTTCCGTGAGCAATTGCCCCCTTGGGATTTGTCCCGGGTTCCTTCCCAGCAGCACGCTGAGCTCGTTCTCTTTCTGAATCGTTTGACGCTCAAATTCCGCCGCTCGGGCCGCGGCGTTCGCCCGTTCCGCTTCAAACTGATCCGCATCGAGCTTGGAGATTATGCCCTGACGCAACCGTGCTTGGGCGATTTTGACCGAGTCTTCCCACGACTGAAGCGTGCCCTTGGCAATGTCCAATTGCATGTCCAGTTGGCGAAGGTCGAAATAGGCCTGGGCGACGCTGCTCACGAGCGTGAGAATCACGGCCCGCCGGTTTTCCTCTCGCGCAAACAGGTCGGCGCGGGCCGCTTCGTTCGATCGACGGACACGACCCCAAACATCCAGTTCCCAAGACACGCTGCCTTGCAGATAATAACTCGTCGCCGTGGGAAAGCCGGGAAGGCTGAAGGGCGTCTTCCTGGCCAGAAACGGGGCATTGGCATTCGCGCTGGCTTGAGGAATAAAGTCAACTCGTGCACCGGCGAGGCGCGCCTGGTATTCCTCGACACTCGCCACCGCCGCCGCCAGGTCCTTGTTCTCCTGGAGCGAAACGCGGACCAGTTTTTGGAGTTGTTCGTCCTTGAGCAGTTCCCACCATGGAAGATTGGCGATCGAGCCCGCCTCTCCACCGGCACCCATCCGGAAGGATGCGGGCGGGGCAACATGGGGACGAGCGCGGTCGGGCCCCATTGCACAGGCAGTCAGCATCGTCAGAAGAATCATCAACGCGAAGTGGCGCATATCAGGGCTCCGACGGTATAGTCGCCGGGACCGGCTCGCTTGCCTGCTCAATTCGCTGCCCGGGACCGCGTTGCGTGAGCGTTCGGATCAGCACGAAGAGCATGGGAATGAAGAAGATCGCCAGGAACGTGGCCGCCAGCATGCCGCCGAAGACGCCGGTGCCGATGGATTTACGGCTGGCAGCGCCGGCGCCCGCGGCGAACACGAGAGGCGTCACACCCATGATGAAGGCCATGGAGGTCATGATGATCGGCCGGAACCGAAGCTTCGCCGCCTCGAGGGCCGCGTCGGCGGCCGGCATACCGGCGTGATAGCGATGATTGGCGAAATCCACGAGGAGAATCGCGTTCTTGGCCGAGAGCCCGATCAAGGTGACCAGTCCGATCTGGAAGTAGATGTCGTTATTCATTCCCCGAAGCCAGACCGCAGACAAGGCCCCGAAAACCCCGAAGGGAACGGCCAGGATCACGGCAAACGGCACCGTCCAGCTCTCGTACTGTGCCGCCAGCACCAGAAACACCATTAGAAGACCAAACGCGAAAGCCATCGCCGACTTGTTCCCCACCCGGCGTTCCTGGTACGAAAATCCGCTCCAATCGAGCACATATCCTTTGGGGACGAGTACTTCTCGTGCCACCCGGTCCAACGCCTCGAGCGCCTGTCCGGAGCTCGCGTTGGGAGCCGCGGCCCCCAACACGAGGGCCGTGTTGAACCCGTTAAAGTGCGTCACCGGATCCGGCCCGCTGGTAAACTCCGTGGTGACGACCGTGTCGAGCGGAATCATCGTCGAGTCCGATCCGTTCCGCGCGCGCACGTAAATCTTGGCGATATCCCCGGGGGCCGAGCGGTACTGAGGCTCCGCTTCGGTCTGCACCCGATAGATCCGACCGAATTTGATGAAGTCGTTGATGTAGAGATTTCCCCAGTAGGCCTGGAGCGTGTCGAACACCTCGGAGATGGGCACGCCGAGCGCCTTCGCCCGGTCCCGGTTCACATGCGCGTAGAGCCTCGGAGAACTCACGCGAAATAGGGTCCCGACGGCACCGATGGCCGGGTCCTGCTTGGCCTTGGCCGTAAACTCCTGGGCGACGGCTGCGAACTTCCCAAAATCGCCGCCGGCGGGGTCCTGGATCTGCACCGAAAAGCCGCCGGTTGCGCCCAAGCCCCGAATCGGCGGCGCACCGAAGGCGAGAATCAGCGCCTCGGGAATCGCGGCGAACTGTCTGAAGGCCCCGCCGATGAGCGCGTTGACATGCTGCTCGGGACGTTTGCGCTCGCTCCACAGATGCAAGGGTGTGAAGATGGTGGCCGTATTGGGCCCGCGCGTGCCGAACACAAAATTCTGGCCCACCAGGGCGTCGGTGCTGTGGAGCTCCTTCACGGACAGGTAGTACTGTTCGATTTTGTTCACCACCTCGGTTGTCCGCTGCATGGACGCGCCGTCGGGAAGCTGGACGGCGGTGATGAAGTAGCCTTGATCCTCCTCCGGCAGGAAGCTGGACGGGAGCGACCTGAACAGGAACAGGGCCACAACGATCACCACGCCGAAGACCACCATCGCCAGCGCCGCGCGTTTGATGACGAGGCCGGCGGTCGTGAGGTAGCGGTCTCTCGCCCAGTCGAAAGCTTTGTTAAAGAGCGGGAAAATACCTTTGCGCTGCTCCTGGCCTCCCGGCTTCAGCACCAGAGCGCAGAGGGCCGGGCTGAGCGTGAGCGCGACAAACCCGGAAATCGTCACGGAGATCGCGATCGTGATCGCGAATTGTTTGTACAGTTGGCCCGTAATCCCGCCCAGGAAGCCGACGGGCACGAACACGGCCGCGAGCACCAGCACGATCGCAATGACGGGCGCGGTCACCTCGCCCATGGCGCGCTTGGCGGCTTCCTTGGACGAGCAACATTCTTCAGCCATATGCCGCTCGACGTTCTCGACCACCACGATCGCGTCATCCACGACGATGCCGATGGCCAGCACCATGCCGAACAAGGTCAGCGTGTTGATGGAGAAGCCCAGCGCATACATGCCGGCGAAGGTGCCGATGAGGGATACCGGCACCGCCACCGCGGGAATCAGCGTCACCCGCCAGCTTTGCAGGAACAGGTAGACCACGAGAATGACGAGAATCATCGCGATGCCCAGGGTCTTGGCGACCTCTTCGATGGAGACCTCGATGAAACGGGTCGTATCGTAGGGCAGGTCGTACTTCACACCGGGCGGGAAGGTTTTCTGGAGCTCGTCCATCTTGTCGGTGATGGCCTTGACGGTGGCGAGCGCATTCGCCCCCGGCGCGAGAAAGGTCAGGATGAACGTGGTCGGCTTGCCCCTGAAGCGTCCTTCGAGGTCGTACGATTGCGCGCCCAACTGCACGCGTGCGACGTCCTTGAGCCGGATCATCGAGCCGTTCGGCAGGGCCCTGACGATCAACTCTTCGAACTCCTTCACGTCGGTGAGACGGCCGAGAGTGATGACCGGCATAGTAAGCTGCGTGCCCTTGGACGCGGGCTCTCGACCGACGATGCCGGCCGGAAAATCCCGGTTCTGCTCGTTGACGACGGTGGCGATGTCGCTCGGCGTCACGTTCAGTTGCGCCATACGCACCGGGTCCAGGATCAGACGCATGCTGTAGTTCTGCGCGCCGAACACGAGGGCATCGCCCACCCCGGGCAGCCGCTTGACGTCGTCCAGTATCCTCAGGATGGCGAAGTTGGAGAGGAACAATGTGTCGTACCGCGGATCATCGGCATTTAACGTCAGCACGGCCACGAGATCCGGCGAGAATTTTTTGATGGTGATTCCGCGACGGATGACTTCGGGCGGCAGTTGCGGTTCCGCCAGTTTCTCCCGGTTTTGTGTCTGAACCGTGGCGATGTCCGCATTCGTACCGATCTCAAAGGTCAGCTTCATGGTCATGTGGCCATCGTTCGAACTGGTGGAGTCGTAATAGATGAGATTGTCGATGCCCGGCAGCTGCACTTCGATGGGGCGGGCCACCGAATCGGCCACCACTTCCGCGCTGGCGCCCGGATAGTCGGCATCAATCTGCACGACCGGAGGCGTAATTTCAGGAAATTGGGAGATGGGCAAAGCCTTGATGGACACGAGGCCAACCACCACGATCACGATGGAGAGGACCGACGCAAAGATCGGCCGCTCGATGAAAAAGTGAGAGATCACTTGGCGGCCCCAGGCTTGGCATCCGCCGGCTGGCCGGCAGAAGCGGCATCGGCCGCAATGTAAGGAACCGGTTTCACCGGCGCCCCCGGCCCAAGTTTCTGCAGGCCATCGACGATCACGCGCTCGCCTGGCCGCAAGCCCGTCTCGATGAGCCATTGGTCGCCCTGCCAGTTCGCGGCCTGGACATCGTGGACCTCCACTTTATCGCCCTCTCCGACGACATACACGGTACTGCCCTTGGGCCCTTGCTGAACGGCCTTCTGTGGAACGAGAATGGCATCCGTCCTCACCGCGCCGAGAATGCGCAGCTTGACGAACTGTCCCGGAAACAATGCCTTTTCAGGATTCGGGAACGTGACGCGAAAATCCCTCGTGGCGGTGGCCGTGCGCACCGCCACTTCAAGCAAATCCAACTTGCCTTCATGCGGATACGTGCTGCCGTCGGAGAACTTGATCACGCCGCGGAGTTCGTAGAGCGTCGCGCCTTGAATGCGCTTTTCCGCGCGGTCCCGCAGGCGTTTGAGGACAAACGTCTCCGGAGCGCTTGCGTAGACATACATCGGGTCCAACTGATGAATGATGGTCAGGAGATCGGTTTGTGCGGAAATCAGTCGCCCTTCATAGAACCGGCTTCGCTCGATGCGGCCGGCGATAGGCGCGGTGATCAGCGTGTTGTCGAGATCGAACTTCGCCTTCACCACGTCCGACTTCGCCGCTTCCAAGCCGGCCTTCGCCGACAGCTCTTCCGCGACCGCATCATCCACGTCCTTTTGACTGACCGCCTGCTCGGCAAGCAAGGGCTTGACCCGATTCAGGTTTTGCTTGGCCTGCACCAACCGCGCCTCGGCCTGCGCGACTTTTGCCTTTGCCGTCAGATAGGCCGCCTGAAAGGGAACCGGATCGATTTGATAGAGACGATCGCCTTGCTTCACATCGCGACCCTCCGCGAAAAAGCGAGCCTTGAGGATGCCGGTCACTTGCGACCGGATTTCGACCGGACGCGAGGACTCTGTCTGTCCGATGAACTCCGGCTCATCGGGGATCGTCTGCGGCGCCACCGACATGACTTGGACCTGAGGAGCCGGCGGTGCAGCCGGTGGAGGCGCTTGTTGCTTGCAGGCCACCGCCCCGCCTACGAACAGGCATGTAAAGAGAACTCTGAACAGTGTCATCGTTTGGCGCTTATGTTCGCACGTGAGCTGAAACAAAGTACACTCCCCCTTACGTAGAGAGTAGCAATTGATCCACCGGGAAATTTCGCGCACGCCAGCCCTCGACTCCACCGGCCAGAGGACGGACTCGCGTAATGCCGTTCCTTTTCAGCAGGAGCGCCATCCGGGCCGCCGTCACTTCATTGGGACAGGCGCAGAACAGAATGACGTCACGATCGCGAGGGATTTCGTGATGTCGCTGTTCAAGTTCCTCCACAGCCATTCGAATGGCGCCCGGGATGGTGTACGGATCGGCCTCGACGTCAAGACGCTGGCGCAGGTCCACAATCACCAGATCACAACCGGCATCCATCATCTGCTTCAGCTCGTCCACGGAGATTCGCGCAATTCGCAATTCTCGAAGCAAGCGACGGCGATGAATGTACTTGTACATCACATACAGGGCGAGGAGAGCCGCCACCAGCACAACGGCAGAACTGCCGAAACGCGCGGCATGCGCGGCGACTCGTTCGAGTTGATTGCTGAAAAGATACCCGGGCATGACAAACGCGACGGTCCAGAGAAGGGCGCCGAGGCCGTTGTACAGGAAGAATCGTCCGATGTTGACGTCAAACAGACCGGCAAGGGCCGGCGTCACCGTGCTGAGGCCGGGAATGAACTTGGCGAATATGAGAGACCTCATTCCATGCCGGATGAAAAAATCCTCTGTGCGGCGCACGCAGGAATCCGGTTCGAGGGAAATGCGGCAGAGTAGACCCAAGACTTGCCGGCCGCGGTAGCGACCCAGGTAGTACCAGATCAGATCACCGATCAGGCACGCGACGAATCCCAACAGGATGGCCCATGCGACATTCATCTTCCCGGCCCCGGCCAACGCGCCGGCGGCCAGCAGCACCGGAACGGCAGGAATCGGCAATCCGACCTGCTCGGCGAACACCACGGCAAAGAGGACGAGACCGCCGTGCCGGATCAGGAATTGCGTGACATCTTCCATGAATGCTCCTCAGAGACGTTCCTCTTCCAAGTCGTACACATCGAACCAGTGATACACCACGCGGTGGCGCGGGACGACAGCGGCGATGTAGTCCTCCATGTATTCTTGCAACTCCGGGCTCAGGTCACTGAGGCGCAGGTCGCGTTCCTTATTGTTCCAGACGACGATGTCGGCACGGGAACGTTTCTTGGCGTGTTCTGCAATCCATGTGGCGACCTCATCGTCGGTCGCGGCGGTGGCGACAAGTGCCTTGTACGCATCATAGTTAAGTTCGGCGAACTTCAGCCACCGCTGATCCAGCGGACAATTGGAGTGGTACTCACCCTGCCAACCGACCAGCACGGCGCGGCATTTGTCCAATGCGCGCGCGGCCAGCACATAGCCGCCCAGCGTTGCACGTGGGCTGCGCGGGAACGCCTTGCCGCCCCGCAAATCGCGGGCGAGCAATTTGACCTTCTCAAGGTTTTCTTTCATGGGTTCTCCTTTTGTATGTGTCTCTATTTGTAATCATGAATTCCCCCCGTCCTGAACCGGGACATTCAGTCGAGCCCACGTCGAAAACTTGGTCGGTGGCCTTCCTGCTATTTTGTGTGCGAGCGCAATTCGGTCGGACGAATCCGAACCCAGGTAGGTATGGGCTTGGAAGTAACTGAACATCTCGGCAATTTCACTTGCCCCGGGAAAACCCGCAAAATTTTCCTTTGGGACCTGCTTGTATGAAAGGTTATGTCCCTGTCGATTGAGGGTCTCAACGATTTCATTGAAGCTCATGAAATCACCGACGAGTGGCAGATACTCACCATTGCCTGCCTTATCCGGGTGTGCGAATGCGCCGGCCACGATGTTGCCGAGTTCGGTGATATCGCCCATATGAAGGCCCCGCACAGTTGGATCAAGAGGAAGAGCCCAGCCCAAAGATCCGTCAGTCTGCTTTTGCGGAGCAAGAACACCCACAAGGTTCTGGTAGTAGAACGGCGCGATAACAAACGTGTGATACACGAATCCGGCCTCTTTGACTGTCCGATCAATCTTGGCCTTGCCGGTAAAGTGGGGAAGGTGGAACTTGCCGCCGCTGATCGCTTCTGCGTCAGGCAGCGTCGACCAGATAAAATGTTTGACACCGGCATCCTTCGCAGAGCGTACTGCCGCCGTTGCCTGCTTATGCTCGTCGGTGCCTTGCTCCCAGAAATTGGTGACCAGAAAGACGCCATGTGCCCCTTCAAATGCAGCTTTAAGGGTATCTGGGCGGTTTAAATCTGCTTCGACGAATTCGTCGGCGAGTCCGCGATGCTTGCCTGGATTGCGGCTCAGAGCGCGTACCTTGAATTGGCCGCCGGCTTGCAGGGCACGTACCACTGCGCCTCCCTGCTGCCCAGTTGCACCGATCACGGCAATCAGTTTTTCATGTCTCATAGACGTGTCCTCCTCAATCATCACTCTTCTTTTCCGTTGACTGCACGATCCCTTCGACCTTTCACATCACCACGCCGCCGCCGGCATGGATGTTTTGGCCCGTCAGCCAACGCCCTTGGTCGCTCACCACGAATGCCACGACGTCCGCGATATCCTTCGGCATGCCGAGTCGCTTGAGCGGCGAAGCCTGCACGCCGATCTGCCGGAAAGTGGGATCGGCAGGCATCATGGCGGTGTCTGTGTACCCGGGGGACACCGTATTCACGGTGACCCCTTTAGGGGCAAGTTCGTGTGCGAGGCCCTTCGTGAACTGCTCGAGAGCCCCCTTGCTCCCGAGGTAAACGGTGGCACCGGCAAAGCCAATATGGGTGCCGTCCGTAGAAATGTTCACAATGCGTCCCCCTTCCTCGATAACCTTCGCAACTTCCTGCAGAGCAAAATAAGGGCCCTTAGAATTGAGCGCAAACATGCGGTCGAACTCTTCCTCGGTCGTCTCGACCAGGGGCTTGTACATGAACATGCCGGCATTGTTCACCAGAATATCCAGCCGACCGAATTTCGTCATCGTATCCTGGACCAGCCGCCGTGCATCGGCGACCTGACTCATATCGGCCTGGATCGCGACGGCCTTACCGCCTCTGGCTTCGATGTCGGCAACAACCTGTTTGGCCTTGTCGGCACTCTTACTATAGTTCACGACTACGCTGGCTCCGTCCTGTGCTAGTCGTTCCGCAATAGCGCGTCCGATCCCATCGGATGCGCCTGTCACAATCGCAACTTTTCCCGTGAGTGCTGCCATCTCTTGCCTCCTCTTCGCCTCAGTATTACGGTTTCTTTTCCTTTGAGCGCATGATTCCTTCGACGATGCACTTGTTCAAACATCCCGTCGCCACAAGCTTGGCGCCTTCCCGGTGCATCCGGCCGAGTAGGTCTTTCCCGTCCTCGCTCCGGGCTCTAGGACTGACCGTTCCATTACTCGAAGGATGCCAGGTGCGGAGACTTCCACTGCCTTGTATGTGTCTCTCATTTGTATTTTCTTTCTGAAGCTGAGGTCTTTCGGAGCGTCTTCAGTGCGCCTCCCCACGCGATGAGCTGATCCGGCATGGCGTTGACCGATGTCTCCTGTTGTGGACCGGGCTTGAAGACGCTGAAGGTTTCGAAGTCGGTAAACATGGAGAGCAAGACTTGGTTGCGCACGGTGGCGATTTGCACCTCCGCCAGCACCAGACGCAGCTGCTCGACCGCGCGCGCTCCGCCGGCGCCGCCGTAACTAACGAAGCCAGCCGCCTTGTTGTTCCACTCGGTGGAGAAGCGAGCCAGATAGCCAGGTTGCGAACGTATGTCCTTATGTCGTCGAGAGTGTCCGGTTCGCGCTTGACGCGGTCGCCAGGCGGCTCGTCGACAAAACTCGCGCTTGCCAGACAGTTGTAAGTCCATGTTTGTGCCTCTTACATCCTCGTCCTCTGCTTGGTCCTCGATCTGCTTGGTCCTCGATCACGCGTCCGGTTCCCAGAGTCGCTTGCGGAAGTACTCCCTCCAGCCTTCCGGAAGTGCGGGCAGATCACTCGCGCGACGCAGAAGGTCTTGGTTCTTCGCATCTGCCATGAACAGGTTGGCGATATCCGCCACCGTGATCCCGTGCGTGTCTCGAGCGATGAACTCGATTGAGTCACCGGGGGCGACGTCACCCTCTCGAAGGACCGCGAGATAGAAGCCGGCCCGGCCACTGCGCTGGAAGCGCTTGACCATATCCGGTCGGCCGAAGCGAATGCCGAGCTTAAAACACGGCATTCGAGGTTGAGTGACGATAAATTCGGCCGAACCGGCGCGGAGGCGATCACCAATGTGTATGTTGCGTTCCAGTAAGCCTTCAGTGGTGAAGTTCTCGCCGAAGACGCCCCACGGGAGATCCGTGGCGGGTAGTTCAGTACGCCAGAAGGCGTAGTGCTCCGACGGGTAGGCATACACTGCCTTGTCACTACCACCATGGACGGAAAGATCGGACTGCCGATCGCCCTCCACATTCAGCGTCGTCACACGAACCCGTCCTGCTACGGGTCCCTTGAAGATAGACGTGCGAACGGTCTCGCCACGCCAGTCGATCCCTTGGGGCAAACCCACGTTTATTGATAAAAGCTTCATAGTCCCATCTCATGTGCGCGTCATCAATTCGAGTATGTGTCCGTCCGGGTCGCGGAAGTAGACGCCCCTCCCGCCGTTCCAGGAATTGAGCTCCTTATTCTCCAGGTTCCACGGCTCGCTGCCATAAGCGATTCCTCCCTCCTGCACCCGCTTGAAAATGGCGTCGAACTCGGGGTCGTTCACGTGAAAGGCGTAATGATGGATGTCGAAATGGTCGTCATCGTCGAAATCGAGGGTCAGAGTCTCATTGACGCGCACCGGAGCAAAGTGTCCACTCGCCCCCTCGTACTTCAATCCAAAGATAGCCGCGAAAAAGCGGGCCGAGGCCTCTTTATCGCGAGCAGGCACGATTGTGTGATTCAGAGTAATAGCCATCGATCGCTCCTTTCTCGGTCTCTCGGCGCGGTCTTCAGTCCCGTTTCTTCTGCGCCTGGGACAGAAAAGGGGACAGATCAGTTTTCCTATTTCTAGCCAGTTGCATGGAGTGCCTTGCGATCACTCACGCCGCCATCACGCCGCCGTCCACCGTGAGGATGCTACCGGTCGTCCAGCGCGACTCGTCAGAGGCAAAATAGACCGCGGCCTCGGCAATTTCTTCCGGCTGTCCCAGCCGGCCCAGCGGATGCATCCCTTCGAACCAGGTCTTGGTCTTTGGATCCTGCAGCATGCCTGCGACGGGTGGGGTGACAACCCCGGCTGGGCAGATGCAGTTGCACCGGATGTTCTGCTTCGCATAGTGCACCGCCACTGTCTTGGTGAGCATGACAACGCCCGCCTTGGCCGCTTGGTAGGCATGGGCCTCAAAGCCGGGGATGGCCTTGAGCCCGCCGACCGTGGAAATATTCAGGATCGAGCCGCCTCCCTGCTGGAGCATCTGCGGGATTACGGCTCGCGTGAAGCGGAACGTGCCCTTCATGAACACGTCAAATGTCTCATCCCAAATGTGATCGGGGGTCTCATGAAGCGGCGCCGCGTGGAACAAGTTGCCCGCGTTGTTGACCAGGATGTCGAGACGGCCGAACGTCCGGATGGTAGCCGCCACCGCCTCCTGCACGTCAGGTTCATTGGTCACGCTGCCCGGGAGCGCCAAGGCCTGTCCGCCTTTCCGCTCAATATCTCTGACAACGCGTTCTAACTCGTCCTTCCGCCGGCCGGTGATCGCGACCTTCGCGCCTTCTCTCGCAAAGACCTTCGCAATCGCTTCGCCGATGCCGGTCCCGCCACCGGTCACAATCGCTACCTTGTGTTCGAGTCTCATGGATGTGTCCTCCTTACCCTAGCGTCAACCTTTCTGTTCCTCTGCACGCATGATTCCTGCCACAATGCACTTGTTCAAGCATCCCGTTGCCACCAACTTGGCGCCTTCCCGGTACATCTGACCGAGCAGGACTTTTCCGTCCTCGTCGATGAACGTGACCGACGACAAATCGATGCACATGGGATGAACCTGCTGCATGCTGGTAGCCGAACGCCAGCAGCGTTCCAACTCCCTTACCCAAGGACCCGCGAGTTTTCCTTCCAGCCCGAAGGTCGTCACACCGGCGGCCATCTTCATGGTAATTTTCAACATGCGTCAATATTCCGCCAATCCGAATCGCGTCAGCACTCGGTCCAGCGCCTCCTGGTTTGCAATGTGAAACACGACGGGAAGATCCTTCTCCGTCGAGGTGCACGGCCTGCCAATCTTTCCGCCGAATTGATCGAAAAGACCATTAGCCAGCACGACGCCTGCACATGTTCCACCCTGCAGAGCAAATCTTAATTCCATTGCAGCTTCCTCCTTTGCTTCACATGCACTCAGACCGGTCGGATGCTGTGCTCATTTACGACTTGCATGGGCCTCGCTGCCGGCAGTCGTGGTGCCTGCGAAACCCCAGCTCGGCAATTGACGAGTGGATTCATGCCAACTATGGATGAGCCACCGTCCGTCCCGCTTCTCCAGGACTCCGGTTTCACGCAGTTCCAGCTTCATACGAGTCTCCCCACTATCGTGGGACAGAACCCGTATGTAATCCAGTTCCATGGCAAACCAAGCGACGTCTTGCCGGCGCCAGACTTTAAGATCTTTGATTTCGATCTGCAGCTGACTCACGGACTGAAACTCGGTCCGGAGCACCTGCTCAAGGTCGTTCCACCCGACGAATTTCAGACCAGCAATCCCAAAGGATTCGACGTCAGCGTCTTTCAGGAAGAGTTGGGCCATACCTTCCAGGTCTCGGCGCTCATTGGCAAGCACCGCTTGCCGGATTACCGTTTCTGGTGTCGAAGGCTCGGTTGGTTCAGCTCGCACTGTTCCGAGGCGCGCAAACTCGATGAGGCCGCAGACCAGTAATGCCATCAAAAACGGTGCATGTCGCTTGGCGCTAATCAACGGAGAAAACTGAGGCGTCGATGGCGACCACAATGGTTCATCGGGTCTCGGCCACGTGGGGTTTGGACCGCCAAGCCATGCTCTCATCTGGATCTTCATCGCATCACCCCTCGATCTCGCCTGTCACAAGCAAAGCAATTCGTGTTCCAGTTGTCCTCGCTCTCGCAGAAATTGCGAAAGTGAATGAAGTTACAGAGAATCAGACAGATGGGAATGCGGGACTTCTAACGGGCAGGGCTGTGATGACAAAAAAGAGGAGCCGAGATATCGGCGCGTGCCGAAGGATCGGCACTAAGTCTGGCGGGAGATGCCGAGCTTTCGGATTTTCGATTGGAGCGTAGTCCGTTTCATGCCGAGCCGCGCCGCGGCGCCGGACGGTCCACCGATCACCCAATGGGCTTCCTGGAGAGCGCGGAGGATATGCTCGCGCTCAGCCGCTTCCAACGTCGCGACACCATTGGAAGGCCCCGATGCCGTTATCTTCAACTCTCCTGATGGCACGTGAAGGTCAGGGCCCTGCGACAGGATCACGGAACGCTCGATCAGGTTTTCGAGCTCGCGAATGTTCCCGGGCCAGTGGTACTTCGAGAGCATGGCCATCGTTTCTGATGGGACGGTGTCGACCCGCTTGCTCATGCGACGTGCGTATTTTTGCGCGAAGTAGCGGACGAGCAATGGAATGTCTTCAGGACGTTCGCGCAGGGATGGGACCACGACCGGAAAGACATTGAGGCGGTAGTAGAGGTCGCTCCGGAACTGCTTGTCGGCCACCATTTGAGCGAGATCGCGGTTCGTCGCCGCCACGAGGCGCACATCGACATGGATAGTGCGGTTGCTTCCCAACCGCTCGAAGTCCTGCTCCTGCAAGACGCGCAGCAATTTTGATTGGAGATCGGGAGAGATGTCTCCGACTTCGTCGAGGAACAGCGTCCCTTGATGCGCCAGCTCAAACCGGCCGATCTTCTGCGCAATGGCGCCCGTGAAGGCGCCCCGTTCATGGCCGAACAGCTCGCTTTCGAGCAATCCCGTGGGGATCGCGGCGCAATTCATTTTTACAAACGTGCGCTCCCGCCGCCCGCTCAGACTATGGATGGCTCGGGCGATGAGTTCCTTGCCAGTACCGGTCTCGCCCTGGATCAACACCGTCGAATCGGTGGGCGCGACGACTTCCACCTGCTTGAGCACGCGTTTGAGCGCCGCACTCTCGCCGATGATCTCCTCGAAATTATGTTCGGTACGGATTTCGTCTTCGAGGTAGAGCTTTTCCTTGGTCAGTTTGTCTTTCAACTCGGTGATCTGCTGATAGGCCAGGACGTTGTCCACCGCAACCGCAACTTGTTTGCTGACCTGCTGGAGGAATTCCATGTCCGCTTCACCATAGACCCCCTTCTGCAAGCTCGCAAATCCTATGGCTCCCAGCCGCCGTACCGCCGTGGTTAAGGGCATGCAGCAAAAAGAGTTGATACCGTCTTCCTGCATTAGGTGGGTGATCTTGGGCCAGCGATGTTCGCTGGCAATATCCGAAATAAGAAGCGGCTGCTGCGTTTGCCACACCAGCCCGGATGGAGAATCTTCAATCGACTCTTCGTGACCACCTACGATCTCGGCGGGAACATTCGCCTGCAGCGTGTGCAACCGCATCACGTTGCGCCCAGGGTCGTGCAAGCATAGGCCCACAAAATTCACACGCAACACGCGAGGAAGGCGCTGAGCGAGATCTCGACACAGCTCGTGTAGATCGCGGTGGACAGAGATTGCCTCCGCAACCTCCAGCAGAGCTTGATACTGCTCCGCTAGAGTCTCACAAGGAGATGCCGAATGCCGTTCCATAAGCCGCAAGTATGGCGCAGCCGCCGTACTTGCTCAAGAGGCGAGGCCTTTTACGAGTGGAGGGTCAAGGGTGCGCCGTAAAACTCCCGGGTGAGGTTCAGAATATTATCCGCGGTTTGGGGTGAATTCTCACGCAACCACAGGAGGGATGCCGCCGCGGCCGGCATTTCCGGGATACCGCCCTGGCAGGATGGCATCTTGTCGAACGTCCTGTGATCGTGCCCCAGCAGTTCGCGGGCGGCTTTCTCGAAGGCGTTCTGAAAGCGCGTGTAATCATTCACGGGGATGACATGCGAATGAATCATGCACAGGCGCTGGAAGGCTGCGCCATAGGTTTGACTGTCGAAGTTGTCCATATGGAAGGAACAGAACCGGATCATTGAATGCCGTTTCGTGAGTTCATCCGCCAGTTGCTCGAGACGCAATGCCGCAGGAAGATTGCCATATTCCCACAATAACCCGACCATTTCCCCCCACCAACGAACCTTGGCATACCGCGCGTTGATCCGTTGCAGCAGTCCCCTGGCAAACTGATTGAACTCCGACACGTCGGGCATGCAATCCACCATGAGCCGTGGCAGGACCTCCACAGCGTTCACAACCGTCAATTGCCGGGTCATCTGGAGCACGTCCATATTGAACCCCTTGGCCTTCAGCTTTGGGGCCAAGGCACGGGCATGTCCCGGTGTCGCGACCAGAACCACCGCTTCGCCACGGGCCAGTCCGGAGCTGGCAAACGTGCTGACCGCGTCGCACAGAAATTCCTCATCCTGATAAAGCTGCACGATATGCGCTTGCGGGGAAGGATAAGCCAACAATTCTCTCCAGGACAACGGCGTGTTCATGTGTGCCTCATGGATGGTGCAATAAAACCCTAGGGAACACCGTAGGCTTCACCTGGAAGAAAGGAAATTATACAAAAGTATTTACGGCGTCTCCGTTTGCCAGGCCGTCACACTATAAAGATTTGTGGCGCAGCAGAAAGATACTATGCATGCCCAGGCGGGACACGGGTTCGCGTTTTGCAGTTCTCGCGAAAAGAAGAAAGGTTGGTGGTCCCAACGGGATTTGAACCCGTGTTTATGCCTTGAGAGGGCACCGTCCTAGGCCAGGCTAGACGATGGGACCGGTGATGGGCGTGCGAAAAACTGAAGGAACCTTACCGGAAGTATTCCGGCCTTGTCAATAAAGTTGGGTGCGCAACGAGCCTTGCGCCGCTTGTATCCTCTCGGATAAGATTTCAATCGATCACTAGTGATCCGAAGGAGGCCGCTGCTTCGTGGGTGGAACCAATCCCTATATTGAAAAGACCGAGATCGAGCTCCCGAAAAAACCATATAAGGTCACCTTTCGGGTCCCGGACGGCGATCCGATCATCGTCGAAGTCGATCCTGCAAAGCTGCCGTATGGCCCCACGGGGCAGCCGGGCAGCATCCTGGATATCGCGCTGAACGGAGGCGCGAATGTCGAGCTGGAGCACTCATGCGGAGGCGTCTGCGCGTGCTCGACTTGCCACGTCAAGATCAAGCAAGGCCTCGCAAGCTGTAATGAAGCGACAGATGACGAGCTCGATCAGCTCGATGAGGCGCCGGACATTGGCCTCGATTCGCGCCTCGGATGTCAGTGTGTCCCGAACGGGACGACCGATATCGTCGTCGAGATCCCCGCCTGGAACAAAAACCTCGTCCGAGAAGGGCACTAAGCTTTCATCTGCATCGGCAGTTCGGGACTATGCCGCTCTCACTGCGCGTCTGGATTCCCACGTGCACCAACGCGTAAAGAGAATGCCCATACCGGCCGTTATCAGTTGAAGCATCCCGCAGAGTATCAGTGTCGTGGCGGGACCGATTTTGTCGGCGGCCCAACCAAACACGACCATTCCCAGCATGGCGGACGACATGGCCCCGGTATTGAAGATACTGAAGACACGCGCCATCATCTCCTTCGGCGTGAGTTCCTGGAGAGACGCCGCAACGACCGGCATGACGATAGCCGCTCCGGCTCCGATGATCAGCACCCAAAACACCGCGATGAAGGGGTTTGCAACAACTCGAATGGCGAGGATGGCGAGACCTTCCAGCACCGCCGCAATTGAAATCAGCCAGACACGATTGCAGAGCGCCTGCTGGTCCGCCCACGCCAGCCAAGCAGATGTGATGAGCATGCCGACTCCCAACGCCGACCAGATCAAACCCAGTTGTGTCGCCCCTACGTGCAGGACATTTTTGGCGATCACCGGCAACAGGAAGATAAAACCTGTAGATCCGAGGTTATACAGGGCGACCATGATCATCAGGAGCAGGGCGATGCGCTGTTGAACAAAAACGAAGCGCAAACCCAGACGGAAATCATTCAGAAACGCTTGCGCGGTCAGCGTCACACCCCTGGCAGTATCGCGGGCAAGTCGGAGGGGCACCTTGCATAAGGCGGACACGGCGAAGGCGGTCGCATTGGCGTACAAGACATTTTCCACGCCAAACCAGGCGATACCGACGCCACTCATCGCCGGTCCAAACAGCATCCCGAACGTGGCCGTGCTCTGCATGATGGCATTCGCCGCCGTCAGTTCGTTTCGGCCGACAAGCAAAGGGATAGCGGCATTCAAAGTCGGGCCGAAGGCCATCCCAGCCATGGCAATGACAAACACCAAGACGTAGAGTGACGTCAGCGTGAGTGCCTGCATGCCATACAGGAGCGGAATCAGCATGAGTAATGCCGCGCGGGCCAGATCGAGCACGATCATGGTCCCGCGCTTCGGCAGACGGTCGAGATAGACTCCGGCAATCGCCCCCAACGCCAGCGGGGGGAGGGTTTGCAGCAATCCCACCACCGTCATTTTGAACGCCGATCCCGTGAGTTCGTAGACAAACCATAGCAGAGCAACGCGGTTCAGACCGTCACCGATCTGAGAGATGGCCTGCCCCACCCACAACCATCCGAAAGGCCCGCATTGAAAGACGCTTCGACAGGCAGCCCATCCCGTGGTTTTTGCCTGTAGGTTATTCTCCTCGACCGGATTGCGTGCGACGTGCGCCATTATTGTTCATTAGCAGAACACGGGCCAGCACGCATTCGACAAAACAGGCGGTGAACTACATGAAATATCAACCGTGAGTGAACAGACGAAGGGGGAAAGAGGTGGCTGGGGGACTAGGGATCGAACCTAGATTAGATGGTTCAGAGCCATCCGTCCTGCCATTAGACGATCCCCCACCCTCTTTGCAAATTATCCTTAGCTCACTTTATCAAGTCAATGGCCCTTTTCAGGCGTTCAAGCGTTCGGTCGCGGCCGAGAAGCGACATCACGTCGAAAAGCCCGGGACTGGCTGTCCTCCCGATGAGAGCGACCCGTACGGGCTGCGCCAGCTTGCCCATCGCCAAACCGGTTTCGGCCAGCACGGATTTGAAGGCCGCCTCAAGCGTATCGTGCTCGAAGACTGACACTCGCTCCAGGGTCCTCAACAACTTGATGAGCGCGGGACGTATCGCTTCGGTGAGGAACTTCTTCGCCGCCTCCGGATCCACTGTCACGGGATCCGTCATGAACGGCTCCGCGCCGTCCACGATTTCGAGCAATGTCCGCGATCGTTCCTGTAAGACCTTCACCAGTCGTTCAAACCATGTTTGATCCAGTGAAGACCCTTCGCTGAGAACCCCCCGCTGCTTCATCAGTGGCACCACAAGGCCGGCGAGCCGCTTGGCATCCGCCATCTTCATGTAATGGCTGTTGAGCCACAAGAGCTTCTCAGGATTGAAGGCAGCCGCAGATTTCGTAATGTTCTCCAGCGTGAAATTATCGATCAACTCTGAAAGACTAAACACCTCCTCATCCCCATGTGACCAGCCCAAGCGGACGAGATAATTCACCAACGCTTCAGGGAGATAGCCCTCTTCCTGATATTCGAGCACTGACGTGGCACCATGACGTTTCGACAACTTCACCTTGTCGATGCCCAGGATCATGGAGAGATGTCCGAACCGAGGAGGCTCATAACCAAGCGCCTGATACAGAAGAATTTGTCTCGGAGTGTTGTTGAGATGGTCATCGCCGCGGATCACATGCGTGATGCGCATCAGGGCATCGTCCACGACCGCGCCGAAATTGTAGGTCGGCATGCCGTTAGACCTCAGGATGATCAGATCGTCCAACTGCGTATTGTCGAAGCTCACTGCTCCCTTGACCAAATCGTTCACCACCGTCTCACCTGACTGGGGGGAGAAGAAGCGTACCGCGGGAAGGATGCCGGAAGGGGCCGGACCCGTCCGGGTTCGGCAACGTCCGTCGTACTTAACGACCTGCTTTCGGGCCAGTGCTTCCTTCCGGCGCACCTCCAGTTCCTCTTCCGTACAGTAACAACGATAGGCCTTGTCTGCCGCGATCAGTCGATCTGCATGCTCCTTATAGATGGCCAGGCGCTGGGTCTGGAAAATCGGTCCCTCATCCCAGTCTAGACCGACCCATTTGAGGCCATCCAAAATTGCGCGAATCGCTTCCGGCGTGGAGCGCTCTAGGTCGGTATCTTCAATGCGCAGCACAAAGACGCCCTTCTCGTGCCTGGCAAACAGCCAGTTGAACAGGGCCGTGCGGACACCTCCTATATGGAGGTAACCAGTCGGGCTTGGGGCAAAGCGGACTCTGACTTGACTCATTCCGGGTCCCCTTCTTGAACATATTGTTTCATAATACGTTTGTCCGGTATTGACAAGGAATTTCCCGATGCTTATACTACCGACTAGTTTGGTCTCCGATAAGATAAGTCGCAGACCATTCCAATCGGATATAGGTATCATATATCATATGTTGAAGCTGTCGAAGAAAACCGATTACGCATTGATGGCCGTTCAATATATGGCGACCAAGAATTCGGGTCGGGTCGTGAATACCAAAGAGATCGCAGAGGAATACAAAATTCCAGTCGAACTCCTTGCCAAGGTCCTCCAGAAGCTTGGCAAAAAGGGCTTGGTGGCGAGCCAGAATGGTCCTAAGGGAGGGTATTTCTTGGCGAAGTCTCCCGCTGAGATATCGGTTCTGTCAATTATTCAGGCCATTGAAGGCAACATCGGCATCACCGAATGCTATCACAATGAAAATTCAGGTTGCGTGCAGTTGGCGCGGTGTAACATCCGAACCCCTCTGCGCAACATTCAGAACAGCATCTATGCCTTACTCGATAGCATGTCAATCGAGGATATGCATGCCTTCAGCACGCCCATTCAGCCGACCCGTCAAGCGGCCGTACGGCGCTAGGAAATTTTAATTTAAGGAGCACGCAATGAAGTTCCCGATCTTCATGGACAATCATTCAACGACTCCGATGGATCCCCGCGTCCTGGAGGCGATGTTGCCATATTTCATCGAGAAATTTGGCAATGCAGCCAGCCGCAATCATCAATTCGGGTGGGAGGCGGAGGAAGCCGTCGAAGCCGCGCGAGCGCAGATCGCGAAGCTCGTCCACTGCGATGCGAAAGAACTCGTCTTTACCAGCGGCGCCACGGAATCCGATAACCTGGCACTGCGCGGCGTGGTGGAGATGTACAAAGACAAGGGCAACCACGTCATCACTTGCATGACCGAGCATCGGGCCGTCCTGGACACGTGCAAAGCCCTCGAGAAACGGGGCATCGCCGTGACCTCCCTGCCGGTAGAAAAAGACGGCCGGGTGAAGCCCGAAGAGGTTCGAAACGCGATTACGGATAAGACAATCCTCATCTCCGTCATGCTGGCGAACAATGAAATCGGCACGATCCACCCGATCGCCGAGATCGGCAAGATCGCCAAGGAAAAAGGCATCCTATTTCACTGCGATGCAACACAGGGCGTCGGCAAAATTCCCGTGGATGTGAACCAGTTGGGCGTGGACTTGATGTCGTTCACGGCCCACAAAATTTATGGGCCGAAAGGTGTCGGAGCGTTGTACGTCCGGAAGAAGGGGCCCCGGGTCCGGTTGGTCCCCATGATTGACGGCGGCGGCCATGAGCGCGGCATGCGTTCCGGGACCCTCCCCGTCCCGCTGATCGTCGGCTTTGGGAAGGCCTGCGAGTTGTGCGACCAGGAAATGCCGGCCGAAAGCAAACGTATCGCGGCGATGCGGGACCGGCTGCAGGCCCAGATCATGGGCGCGCTGGACGAATGCTATCTCAACGGGCATCCGACCGAGCGGTTGCCGCATAATCTGAACATCAGTTTCGCCTATGTTGAAGGGGAAGCGCTACTGATGGGCGTCAAGGAGATCGCGCTCTCTTCCGGATCAGCGTGTACATCGGCCACGCTGGAACCGTCCTACGTGCTGCGGGCCCTGGGCGTCGGGTCGGACCTGGCGCACTCGTCTATCCGCTTCGGGCTCGGCCGCTTCACCACCGATGAGGAAGTGGATTACACGGCCAAGCGCATGGTCGCAGCCGTGACGCGGCTACGGGAAATGTCGCCGCTCTATGAAATGGCGAAGGAAGGCATTGATTTGAAGTCCGTCCAGTGGGCGGCACATTAATAATTGACATCTGCGTGGCTCGGCGTAAGAAGGAGGAATTATGGCGTACAGCGATAAGGTCATCGACCATTACAACAACCCGCGGAACATCGGCAGTCTGCCGAAGGACGATAAGCAAGTCGGGACCGGCATCGTCGGCGCCCCGGAATGCGGCGACGTCATGAAGCTGCAGATCAAGGTCAAGAACGATGTGATCGTGGACGCACGGTTCAAAACGTTCGGCTGCGGGTCCGCCATTGCCAGCTCGAGTCTCGCAACGGAGTGGCTGAAGGGGCGGACCGTTGAAGAGGCCGGCAATATCAAAAACACCGACATCGTGCAGGAATTGAACCTGCCGCCGGTGAAAATCCACTGCTCCGTGCTCGCGGAAGATGCGATCAAGGCGGCGCTGGAAGACTATAAGAAGAAGAGCGCAGGTCCGGCAGCGACGACCGCGGTGGCGAAGTAATAAGGAAAGGGACCATCATGGAAGACACAGCAGCGGCGACTCCGATCGTCACGTTGACTGAGAACGCCGTTAAAGAGGTGAAGCGGCTGCAGAAGGTGCAGGGTTTGGAAGGGACCGCACTTCGTCTGGGCGTCAAAGGGGGCGGCTGTTCCGGCTTGAGCTATACGGTGAATTTCGACACGGAAGCCGGCCCGTACGATCAGGTGTACGAAGTGGGCGATATCCGAGTCATCGTGGATATGAAAAGCACCATTTACCTCCAAGGCACGCAACTCGACTATCAGAAGGACATGCTGAGCGGTCAGTTCAAGTTCAGCAACCCCAACGCGACGAAGAGTTGCGGTTGTGGAGAGTCGTTTTCCGCCTAACGTTTGTCCTTTCGCCCACGTTCATCAGGGCGCATCTCAAGCAGCGCATATGCGGCCCGGTTGATGCCGGGCCTTGTGGAGAGGTCGTCGTCCATGGAGACCGTTAAAAAAGAGATTCCGATGGCCCGCAGCATGTGCTGGCATTGCCAATCGGATGTTGGAGGGGAATATTTCTGCGGCCAGTGCGTCAAGGTCCAGCCCCTTTCAAAGGACATTGACTACTTCACGTGCCTCGGCCTTCCTCGCAAGCTCAACATCGACACCGGCCGTTTGGAAACCAAGTTCTACGAGATGAGCCGCGCGTTCCATCCGGACTTCTATGAAGGCAAATCCGAGATCGAGCGCGCCGTGAGCCTGACCAACTCTGCCGTGTTAAACCAGGCCTACCGCACATTGAAGGATCCTGCGGCAAGGGTGGAATACCTGTTGCGCCTGGAGGCCGGTTCCGCAAAGGACATTCCCGGGAAAGCCCCTACGGATCTGTTCGAGACCCTCCTGGAGATCCAGGAGCAACTGGAACAGCTTCGCGCGATGAAACACAGTAAGAGCGGCGAGGCCCGAAGCATTGCGTCGCAACTTCACGCAGAGAAAGGCGCGCTGGAGTCCAAACGCGGGGCGCTGGAGCGACGCCTGACCGAGCTCTTCCACGTGTGGGACCGGCTGGTTGACCGCAGCTCGCAGGATCAGATCGCCAAAGCTGAGAAAGGGCCCGTGCTCACCGAAATGCGCGACATTGTCTCGCAACGAAATTATCTCAACACCATGCTGACAAATATCGAAGAGGCGCTCGCATAATGGCACGAATCGTCGGGATTGATCTGGGCACCACCAACTCCCTCATCGCCTACATGAACGGCAAGACGCCGACCGTGATTGCCGGCGACAACGGACGCACGATGGTCCCCTCCATCGTCGCGGAAACGCCGAATGGTTTGCTCGTCGGCGATGCCGCGAAGGACCAGCTCGTCAAAAACGCCGAGCACACCGTCTATTCCGTCAAGCGTTTCATGGGAAAAGGTCTTGCCGACGTCACCGACGAGCTTGAATACTTTCCCTATAAGCTGAGCGAGGAAAACGGCGTGATTCGTCTTCACGTCGGCGGGAAAGCCCTCACGCCGCCTGAGATCTCCGCAATGATCTTGAAGGAGCTGAAAGCCCGCGCCGAGCGCTTCTTCGGTGAAGAGGTCCGAAAAGCCGTTATCACGGTCCCCGCGTATTTCAACGACAGCCAGCGCCAAGCCACGAAGGACGCTGGCAGGATCGCCGGATTGGACGTCATGCGGATCGTGAATGAGCCGACCGCCGCCTCCCTCGCGTACGGCCTGCAGAAGCGCAAGCAGGGTATCATCGCCGTCTATGACCTCGGCGGCGGCACATTCGACATTTCCATTCTCAAGCTGAAAGGCGGCATCTTTGAGGTCCTCGCGACTAACGGCAATACACACCTCGGCGGCGACGATTTCGATCGCCGTCTAGTCGATGTGATGGTCGAGGAATACAAGGCCGCCAGCGGAAAAGAGCCGGGGCCGAACATGATGCAGGACCTTCGGATGCAGGCGGAACAGGCGAAATGCCAACTCTCTTCAGAGACCAAGGCGGAAGTCCATCTGCCGCCGCACAAGTACCGCCGCGTTTTCACGCGCGACGAATTCGAGCGGATGGTCGCCGACCTGGTGGAAAAGACGTTGGCCCCCACGAAGCGGGTCCTTGCCGATGCGGGCCTCTCGGCAGCCGATGTGGACGAAGTCGTCCTAGTGGGCGGCTCCACGCGTATCCCCGTGGTCCGGCAAAAGGTCCAGGTCCTCTTCGGCAAACAGCCGCACTGCGAACTGAATCCCGACGAGGTCGTGGCGCTGGGCGCAGCGGTCCAGGCCGGCATTTTGTCCGGCGGGATACAGGATATGCTGCTGCTTGACGTCACGCCTCTGACGCTCGGCATTGAAACCATGGGAGGCGTGATGAGCAGTTTGATCGCCCGCAACACCACCATCCCGACCAGCGCCAAAGAAATGTTCACTACTTTTATGGACGGGCAAACGTCCGTCGACATCCATATCCTTCAAGGAGAACGGGAGCTCGCGCAAGACAATCGCAGCCTGGCGCGATTTCAACTCAAGATTCCGCCGCTCCCCGCCGCGGTGCCGCGAGTGGAAGTCACGTTCATGATTGATGCGAACGGGATCTTGAGCGTCACGGCGCGAGACGTGCGCACGGGCGAGGCGCAGTCCATCGAGGTGAAGCCGTCATACGGTCTCTCGGATCAGGAAGTCGAGCGCATGATCCACGAGTCATTCAAATTTGCCCAGCAGGACATCAAGGACCGACAGCGTATCGAAGCGCTGAACGAGGCGGAGAGCATTGTAAGAGCCACTGAGAAAGCGCTGGTCCGAGCGGCGGAACGTCCCGGGTTGGTCTCCGCAGACGAACTCGGCCGCATCCGGCAAGCGGTGACATCGCTCAAGCAAGCCATGGCCGGCGCCGATCACCGCCCGATTCGTGAGGGTATCGACGTGCTGAATAAGGCGTCTCTTGGACTTGCCGAGCGGCTGATGGATCACACACTTCAGGAAGCCCTGAAAGACAAAAAGCTGTCACAAATCTAAGATTCCTCGGCGCTGTTTATCAGAGAGGTCGCGATGGAACTGGACTGGAACGATACTGAGGACATTGCTTTACAACTCATGGAGCGCCACGAGGGCACGGATCCCCTCACGGTGCGTTTTACTGATCTTCATCGATGGGTCACAGAGATCCCGGGCTTCATCGGCGGGGCGGAAAAGTCCAACGAGAAGATCCTAGAAGCGATCCAAATGGCCTGGCATGAAGAGTACAAAGAAGCCCACGGTTAGGAGACGCACGACGCACCGGCGGCGCATGTATCGTCAAGTCACTATCGGTCGAACTTGAAGAACTCGCCCGGCGACGATTTTTCCACGGCCTCCTGAGTCGGCTCCGTGCCTTTCACAAAGACCTCTATGACGCCGCGGTTCGTGCCTTCAGGCGCCAGCATGCCGGTCGTCGGGTCAATCTTCGCATAGACGATGTTATCCGGAATGCTGAATGCCAACACCGGTAGGGATGAGAGCGCTGTCTTCATGTAGCTCATCCAGATCGGCAACGCCGCGTGGGACCCTGTTTCCTTCTCTCCCAGCGGCCTGATGTCATCAAAGCCGACCCAGACCCCCGTCACAAGATTCGGCGCGCCCCCCACAAACCAGGCGTCGGTGAAGTCGTTCGTCGTCCCCGTCTTCCCGGCCAGCGGCCGCCCCATCCCCTTCGCTGCTTGCGCCGTGCCTCGTTGGATCACGTCCTCCATCATGTTCGTGATCAGATAGGCCGTCTCTTTTGCGACCGTCTGCTGCGGCTCCGGCACATGCGACTCCAAGACCTTGCCCGATGCATCCGTCACCGACTCGATCATGTACGGCTCGAGCTGAATCCCCTGGTTCAGAAAGATCCCGTAGGCCGCCGTCAATTCCTGGAGCGTGAGACCGGATGAGCCGAGCGCCAGAGAAAGATCGCCCGCGAGCGGCGACGTGATGCCAACCTTTCTCGAAAATTCCAGGACAGGGGCGACGCCGATTTTCTCCAGGAGGCGCACGGTTGCAGCGTTGCGCGAATGGGCGAGCGCCTCACGCAAGGAAATCTGCCCGTAGAATTTCTGGTCGTAGTTTTCAGGGCGCCACACCGTGTCGGGGTCTTGTTCGTTATACACGACACCGGAATCCACAATCGGCGTCCCCGGTGAAAATCCGTGCTCGACCGCCACCGCATAGATAATTGGTTTGAAGGCAGACCCGGGTTGCCGTCTCGACAGCACCGTCCGGTTGTATTCGCTCCGCCTGAAGTCATAGCCTCCGACCATGGCGACAATGGCGCCGGTCCGCGGGTCGAGCGAGAGCAGGGCGCCTTCGACAACGGGAGTCTGCTCAAGCGTGAATTGCGCCATCGGGCTTGCGAGCTTTTTGACCCCGACCTCGATGACATCCCCCACTCTGAGAATGTCGCCCTTCGCGACCTCCTTGACCTTCACCGCTTCCGCGCCGCGAGATTGTCGGCGGGCCCACGCGAGATCCTCGAGCATAATTTTTCCCGTCAGGCCCTGGACCATGACAATCACGCCGTCGCGAACGATCTTCGTGACAACGCCTTCAAGCGTATCGCCTTCCTTCGGAGGCCCTGGACCGAGCGCGCCAGTGCGCCGCCCCTCGGGAGCCTCGTCCGGGTTGACGCCGCGTTTGAGCGGACCACGATACCCTTGCCGCTTGTCGAGTTGGCGAAGACCATCTTCAATCGCCACCGCCGCAGCGCGCTGCGCCGAACGCGATAAGGTGGTGTAGACCTGCAACCCGCCCTTGTTCACCATCGTCTCCCCATACGCGGCGACGAGGCGCTGTCGGACCCGCTCAACAAAGTACGGGGCGGGGTCATCACGAGTCAGGCGCTTGAAACTCAATTCCTTTTCTGCCGCCCGCTTTTCTTCCTCGGCGGTGATGAACCCCTCGTCGACCATCCGCCTCAGGACAGCCAGTTGCCGCCGTTTCGCGGCCTGCGGATGCACATAGGGAGAGTAGTCCGAAGGCCCTTTGGGGAGCCCCGCGATAAACGCGGCTTCGGGGAGGGTCACCTGACCGATATCCTTGTTGAAGTATGTTTGCGCAGCGGACTGGACACCGTACGCCCCATGGCCGAAGTAAATCTGATTCAGATACAGCTCGAGAATCTGATCTTTTCCGAGAATCTGTTCCATCTTGATCGCCAGCAATGCTTCGCGCATTTTGCGCCCGAAATCCCGTTTGGGAGAAAGGAACAATGACCGCGCCAACTGTTGCGTGATGGTGCTGGCACCCTGGCGGATTTTTCCGGACACGAGATTCGTGACCATCGCCCGGCCGATGCCGACAAAATCGATGCCGCGATGCTCGAAGAATCGCGCATCTTCGATGGCGACGACCGCATTCACCATATGCCGCGGAATGTTTTCCTTCGGCACCAGAATGCGGCGCTCGACAAAGAACTGTCCGATGATTTGTTTATCAGCCGAATAGACGCGGGTCACAAGACTAGGCTGATACTCGCGAAGGCCCGTCAGCGGCGGCAGGTCTTGCAGAAGATACCAGATCGTTCCACCCATCCCCGCGGCGGCGAGGACAAAGATGGTGAAGCTGACCCCCAGCAGGATTTTCCAAAAAGATCGGCGCCCATGACGGCGGCGCTCGGAAGACGGCATGGAAGTTATGATACCGCGCAGCAAGATGAAATCACAAGAACGCTCTCAGGCCTTTCTTCCGCGCGTGACGTATGGTATCCTGTATGTTGCTGAGCCGTCCGCTTTGCGCGGCCGGCTTTTTTATTGTCTGACCAAGGATACATCATGCATGCGCCGTTCGGATCTTCGCAATATCGCGATCATCGCCCACGTTGATCACGGCAAAACCACTCTCGTCGATGCCATCCTGAAGCAGACCCATGCCCACCGGAACATCACCGGCATGGGCGAGCGGATTCTAGACTCCATGGACCAGGAGCGCGAGCGCGGGATCACCATCAAAGCGAAGAACGCCAGCGTGATGTACAACGGGGTCAAGATCAACATTGTGGATACCCCGGGGCACGCGGATTTCGGCGGCGAAGTCGAGCGGACGCTCCGCATGGTGGACGGCGTGCTCTTGCTCGTAGACGCGAAGGAAGGTCCGATGCCGCAAACCACCTTCGTGCTCCGCAAAGCCCTTTCCCTCGGTCACCAGGCGATCGTGGTGATCAATAAGATCGACCGCCAGGATGCCCAGATCGAGGATGTGGTGAACCGCACGTTCGATCTGTTCGCGCATCTCGGCGCCACCGACGATCAGTTGGATTTCCCGATCGTGTATGCGTCGGCCCTTCACGGCACCGCGTCCTTGGACGTCAAAAAGCCCGGTGTGGACATTGCCCCGCTGCTGGAGACCATCCTCACCAAGATCCCCGCCCCTCCGATCTTCGAGCGGCCGCTGCAAATGCTGGTGCTGGCGCTGGTGCACGATTCATACAAAGGGAAGATAGGGATCGGCAAACTGCTGTCCGGATCGCTCGCAAAGCGGCAGGCGCTCATGCTGATGACGGCGGATGGACGGCAAATTCCCGGCAAGGCGACGGACCTGCTCGTCTTCGAAGGGCTCGGGCGCACGGAGGTGGAGCGGGTCGAAGCAGGTGAAATCGTCGCGGTCGCCGGCCTGCCGGAGATCGGCATCGGTGATACGATCGCGGACGCGGAACATCCCGTGGCATTGCCGCCGGTCGCGATCGACGAGCCGACCGTCCAGATGACCTTTTCGGTCAATAACAGCCCGTTCGCCGGCCGTGAAGGAAAATACCTCACGTCCCGACACCTTCGAGACCGGCTCTTCAAGGAACTGGAGACGAACGTGTCGCTGCGCGCCGAAGAAACGGATTCGGCGGACGCATTTCTGGTCGCGGGCCGCGGAGAACTTCACCTGGCCGTGCTGATTGAGAGCATGCGGCGCGAAGGCTATGAGATGCAGGTCTCGCAGCCCAAGGTCATTCTACGGGAAGAAGACGGTGTGATGTTGGAGCCGTATGAAGAGCTGACGATCGAAGTGCCCGTCGAGTTCCAAGGCACGGTCATCGAGGAGGTGGGGCGACGGCGCTCCGAACTTCGCCATATGAAGCTGACGGCACATAATAATCTTCACCTCGAATACCACCTCCCGACCCGTGAGGTGATCGGCCTGAAAAGCTTGTTGCTCACGAAGACCAGAGGGACGGTGGTCCTGCATCATCTCTTCCACGGATATGAAAAGGCGCACGAGCGGACGCTCCAATCCGACACGCATGGATCATTGGTCGCGCATGAGACGGGGGTGAGCAACGCGTACGGGTTGAATATGGCCCAGGAGCGCGGGGCCCTGTTCATCGGGCCCCAAGTCGACGTGTATCAAGGCATGGTGGTCGGCCAGAAATCCCGCGACGAAGACCTGGATGTGAACATCTGCAAGGTCAAGCAATTGTCGAACATGCGCGCATCAGGGTCGGACGAGGCGATTGTCCTTACCCCTCCTCGCGAGATGACGTTGGAATTTTCGCTGGAGTACATCGGGCAGGACGAACTGGTGGAAGTGACCCCGGCAAACCTCCGCATCCGCAAGCGGATCCTCGAGCCAGAAGCCCGCAGGAAAGCCAAAAAGAATCGCGCGTAGCGGCCTAGGTCGTGCCTCCATGCCAGGTCGGAAAATCGGCGGCGTGAAGGGCACTGTTGTGCGGCGTCACCTTGATCGTGTCGCCGTCCCTGACGATCGTCGTGTGGCTGGCGATGCGGATGCCGACGGTCAGCATGCACTCCGTCTCCGCCAACATCGCCATGACCTCAGGAATCTCGTCCTGGTGCGTATCAAGCAGCTGCCGCAATGGCATGGGCTCTTTCAACTCCCATTCCAATACGCTCTCTCCCGAGGGCGTCCTGAGATTCCCCAATAATCTGAGTGTCACCATGGGTCTTCCTTCTCGAAGGCAGTATCCCATGAGGTCCAACGCATGGTCAATGCCGCACCCACTCCTTTGGCGCGCGGCCATATGCTAAAATGCCGCCTCGGACGCTGGCGTAGCTCAACGGCAGAGCAGTGGTTTTGTAAACCACAGGTTGGAGGTTCGATTCCTCTCGCCAGCTCCATTTTCTTCCACTGACGATTCAACCAGTTCGGGGTTTACAGAACCACTGCGCTTTTCTTCCAATTCCGCGAGTGTAACCGAAAGCGTAACCTTTTCCCGTTCAAAGTATTCCGTTAACCGTGCCGCTGCCGCCTTCAGGTCCGCTTCATTCACGATGTTGTAGCGGTCGAACACGTTCCGGGTTGTATGGCCGGAGATCGCCATTGAAACCTTCTCCGGGATACCCGCACGAACCATGTTCCGAATGGCAGTCCGCCGGAAGTCATGGGGGATCTTGCCCTGCCAGACTTCCCGGCCCTTTTTCTCATTCTTTACCATTTTGCCCAGTCCCACACGTTGACAGGCTTTCCGCCAAGAATGCTTGAGGCTTTGCAGTTGAATCCCGCCTCTGTGACAAATCCACGGACACTTGGGCCATTTCTCCTCACAGCGGCGCTTCCAGGCTTCTAGGACGCGAAGCAAGTCGCCTGTGAGGTAGAGGACTCGTGGGGTATCCGTCGAACTTGAATCGCATGGGATCGCTTTGTTTCAGGGGTTGTACATGGCACTTTCACGCACGCTGCCTCATAATCGAAGCGTTGAGGAACTGTTTACGAAAGGCTTCGTGCTAATGAGAATGCGCGGGCAAATCTCCATGAACATGGTTGGCAATTCGATGATGTTCTTCCCCAGACGCATTCAAAGGATCAATATGGATGGTTGCATCTGAGAGATAGCTTAAGCGATGGAGGACTTCGTGTCGTGCTTCGTTGGCAAGTGCATGGCCCCTTTCAATAGAGAGGTCTGAATCCACCGTGATATTCCACCTCGGCATGCATTCTGTGTCCCAACCATCTGACCCGCACTTCTGTCACTGCATGCACGCCAGGAACATGCAGCATGGTGTCTTTGATTTCGTCAATCACAACAGGATCAATGCCATCAAGAAGGCGGGTAAAAACGGATTTGCTTGATTGCCACACCACGCGGCAAATCAACACCGAGATGAATAGACCAATAAGAGGGTCTGCTAAAGGAGAGCAGCGCTCCCGATCTTTTTGCCAGCTCTGATCCGAATTCTTGCCACAACTTCATTTCCCAGGAAGCCAATCTCCGAGGCACCCATGACGGCCCCGATGTATCCTACGGTTTGTGGATGGAAGAGCCGATCAATCGCGACATACGCCGCTCCTACGGCACTACTGGCAATGGCCAGGATGACGACCAATCCTGCTAAATCTTCCACTCGCCCATACCCGTAGGTAAACCGTTTCGTCGGTTTCCAGTGAGCGAGTGTGAACGCGATCCAGAGAGGGAAGGTTGTCGCGGCATCCGTGAAGTTGTGAATCGTATCCGCCAGAAGCGCCGTGCTGTTTGAGAAATACACGATTGCGAGTTGAATGACGGCGGTCACAAACAATCCGAGGAATGACCATTTGACAGCCGCGATCCCCTGTTGAGTATCTAAAATGCCTGGGTCTATTGCCCCGTGAGTGTGAGTGTGGGCGTGATCATCCTCATGCGTGTGGGCATGCGATTGTTTACGACAACATCAGGTCTCCTGTAGCGCTTGTCGCGAATCGCTCACATCGAATCGATTCGTTTTGGCGCGGTACCTAATTGGCAAGCGATGCAGCCAAGATTCACTTATGCTGAGACCAGCGCGCCTCTATGTTCCGCTATCCGTCTTTTGACTTTCTCAGGTAGAGCCTTTTCAGCCAGCCGCAGTTCATACGTCTTCTGCAGATTCATCCAGAATTCAGCCGACGTGTTGAAGAACGCCCCCAAGCGTACGGCCGTATCGCCCGTGATGCCGCGCTGGCCTTTGATAATGGCGGTAACCCGGTTCGCGGGAACGCCAAGCGCCTTGGCTAGGGTATTGGCATTGAGAGGCGGCTCCGAAGATTTCAGAAATTCTTCTTCAAGGATCTCACCCGGATGAATCGGCCGCATTCCGTTCTTGACCATGGTCCTTCTCCTTCAATGATAATCGGTTATCTCGACTTCATACGGCCCATCATCTTTCCAGACAAAGCAAATCCGCCACCGGTCATTAATCCTCATGCTATGCTGTCCAGAACGATTGCCTTTCATCTTCTCCAGTCGATTTGCCGGCGGTGAAACCAAGTCCCGTAACTCGGCCGCACTGTCGAGCATTGCTAGTTTTCGTTCAGCAGTTTCGCTAAATCCAGAGAACGCTTTGACAGGCTCACCCGCAAAGAACTTCTCCGTCCTTTTATCCTTAAAGCTTCGGATCATTCATTCAATAGGCTATCATATTTTACGATTTACGTAAACAGTACAAATTATAACATGTTTCCACTTTAGAAGGTCCTTTAGCTACTAGCACCGCCCGCGCCAGCAAAAACCTGACACGTTCGCCGCCTACTTCTAGTCCGCTGTCACATCTGCCTTGTCAACTTCCCGTTGTCCTGCCCTGGCTCTCCGCCTCCCGTGAGAGAGCCAGTGAGTCCAACAAACAAAGGAGGTTTAGACGTGGCAAAAGAAACCATAAACGGAGTGGCAGCGCGGACTTGTATTCCGCGTTATCGTGTATGCCTCGTGCCGGAAAGCCGTCATGCAGGCACGCTCGTCACGATTCGGGATTCCGCCACTGCCGCCCACGCCCTGCGCCCGTTCTTTGCGGGACTCGACCGCGAGCAGTTCCTTGTCTGCTGTCTGGACGCCAAGCACGACATCATCGGCGTGAATGTCGTCTCGATCGGCTGACCATGAGCCTTGTCCATCCCCGCGAAGTCTTCAAGCCGGCAATCCTACTCAATTCTCACGGAATTATCTGCGCTCACAATCATCCATCCGGCGATCCGGCGCCCAGCCCTGAAGACCGTGTTCTTACTACGCGCCTGCGACAGGCCGGAGAATTGCTCGGCATCGCTCTCCTGGATCACATCATTCTCGGTGATGAGCGGACCCACAGCTTTGCAGACTACGGCTGGCCGCCGTGAGACCATAGGCCGTCATGCCTCCTACGCCTATCTCGTAAAACACTTCTCCTTCTCGCTCTCACCGGCTATTTCGTTTCCCCGGCCATACCGCCGGTTTTTTCTCTGTAGCCTCCGCCGGCCGACCGGCTAACACCTTCGAGCCGCACCGTTCCCGCCAGCTGCGCTGTCACGCCCGCCGCTTATAGCTCTCCGGCCCGCCCATTATGGCCGGCTATTCCCTTTCCTCCTCGAAATGCGCGTTGGCTCTCTTCCACTTGTGTGAGAGCCAACTACATTTCAAACAAGGAGGAAACAACATGGCTACATCAACACAAAAACCCGTTCACGTTTTCCGTTGTGGCGGCATCAGCGCTAGCATCTGGCAGAATGTCGGAGCTTACGGACTGTACTTCACAGTCACTTTTTCGCGCCCCGTCAAGGATCAGGCGGGCGAGTGGCACAACTTCAGGGCATTCACTCTGCGGGATCTCGATGCCATCGCATTTCCCAATGCGCAGGCTAAAGAGTGGATTGCCGCCAATGCGCGACAATCCGCCTAACCCTTCCTTTACAAGAGCCTCCGGCTCACCGCTGGAAGCTCTCGTTCTGCTCTGTTTTATTTGGACGTGGGGTCTGCGGCAGCAGAACGTTTGGTAGGCAGAAGTCACGGAGCTAGGTCCAGGCGAGAACAGATCCACGACCATATCTCCCTTTTTGCGGAGATTGGCCTTGCACTGGTCGAACGCGCCGTTCGCTTCCTTCGGGAACTTCACCGGCACGAGCCCCGCACGGCCCTTGTCGGTAAAGACGTTCATATCCTGGTACTGAACGCCTTTCGAGACGCGTTGCTCCACGGTCATGATTTCGCAGCCCGGAATGATCAGATGCATGCTTCACCTTCCTTTCGAGGCCCATAGCCCCGTATGTCGAACAATTGATGCGCGTACTCAATGACGCGCTGAACCCCCGTCGCCCCCTCATTCTCCGCAGCGACGAGGACTTGACCGCGGAGATTAAACCAACAGATCAAATTCCAATCCTGAGGCTCGATCGTGCACACCACCTCTCCTTCCTCTTCTTCGTGTGCCGCCTCCTCATCGCCCACCTCTTCCCCTAGCCCTAGGTCCGCGCGCAGGCCTCGCGACCACACGAGTTGTCGTTTCCCTCCGTACACCGCGAGGTATTCCTTGTATCGTTCTGCATCCTCCATAGAGCCTCCCTGCGCGCTGTCTAAGAGCGCCCACGGCGTTTTGCTCGCCGCCTTCTTTCCGCGTTTAAACGTTGCGAGCGTCAACTCGGACGCCGCATCCCATCTCGGTTCGTGACCGAACTTCGCGATGTACTCCGCAATCTCCGCGCCGGCATCACTGACTCGGATGCCATACTTGCGGGCATCCTCACGGCTGCCTTCGAGGCCCACGAGCGGCAGCTTCCGCAGCAAGATCTCTGTGAGAATGTCTTGAATTTCGTCGGCGGTATAAAAGTCATTGGTGGGAAACAGCAGCCCGTGCCGGTGTGAATGCCAGCCGTTGCTGCCATAGGTGACTTCTTGCGCCCAGACCGAGCGCGAGCGACAGCCCAACATCACCATGCGTGGCTTACCTCCGGACAACGACACGATCCTGAGACTGGCAAAGGCGCTCGGCATTCATCCGCCGGAGTTGCTCCTTGTCGAGGCGCACCGGGTGACCCCGCAATTAAAGGACGTGGTGACCGTCATGCTCAGCGCTACGAAACCTCCCACGAAGGCGGAGTACGAGCAGGTCGTCAAGAAGATTCAGGGCTTTCTCACGCACAAGAAGGCCAAAAACACCCACAAATAATGCGGCCCTGGGCTCTTACAATTGCCGGCTGGGTGGAGTCACTGCGCCGGCCGTGCCATCTCGTGGGCCAGGGCAAAGCCTTTCTCGCGGAACATCCCATCCGCTCGCTCCAAGACCTTGAACGCGCGGCACAGACCGCCGGCATGGCTCTGTCTGCGACTTACCTTCAGGCAGACTGGTGATTATTGTCGCGTCTACGGCCCATTCCCGGCCCACTTCTGCCAGCCTCATGAAATGCGTCACCTCCGGTGTACCCTTTTTTGTAACCATCTCACCTCAAACCCATCACACCCCAAGCAATCAGATGCAATTCTAGGAATGTCCTCCACGCCTGACCTGTCGCGCAAACCCAGCTATTCATGCGGGTCAACGCCACCTTCACTTTCTGTCTTGTTCGTCTTTGTAAACCATAGGTTGGAGGTTCGATTCCTCTCGCCAGCTCCATCCCGTTTCGCTGGTAATGGCCGATGCTCCGCCATCTCATATCCTTCGCCCCCTACTGCGTCTCATCCAAAGACACACAATAGACCTTGGTCTTAAAGACGTAAGTCTGATTTCAAATCTAGGGGTACAGGACTATAGTTGTTTTCAGATAGAGGACCCTAGGAAATGGCCACTAAATTGAAGGCGAGCAGAAATGGGATACTGCTGGAACCACGCCCCGGAGGGCAATGGTATCTGTACCAGTACCATCAGGACCGTTTGGATTGGATTTTTTCCTTTGATTCTGGTGACAAGGCCGTGCAGCTCTTCAACTTGAGCAAACCGCACAATTAGCTATACCTTTCGACCAACTGATTTGGACAAAAATGCTGCCAGCCAGCAACAAATGTCCGATGACCCTTCGGTATTAATGACATTTTCACGGGAATAAAGCCGAATTTATCTATTGTGTGTGATGGGGCGCGTCATGCACATTGTGTGAATGTTTGTAGGACTATTTGTCATTCTACTTGCCGTCGCGCTGTCGAGCTGTGTCGCGAGTTCATCAAGCGAGCAACTTACTCTTGACCCTTCTGCCTTGCGGGACGGGTCGTATTCTGAAGTCATCGCGCCAACAGAGACCATTCCGGCAAGACCGGCAAGAAACGCTTCGCATCTGGCAGCACAAGATTCCATACCTACACAACCTCGCATTGTTGAGAAGCGAGAGGCCGCCATGATATTGCTCATCATGCATGCCGCTGCCAGCCAGCAGAATCGATAGCACCATGCCCAATTTCGAGACTGTTCATCTGTCGCTCTTAGTCCTGATCGGCCCGGTATGCAGTACGGCCTATGACGGGAAAAGGGTCAATGCCCTGGTCGAATCATTATTGAATCAGGGTTTTTCTGTCGCGTTGGACTTCCAAGGGGTGAAGCTCGTCACGCCCACCTTTTACACCGCCTCAGTCGGAAGCTTGCAATCGACAAGGTCCCGGGAATTTGCCCAGGGTTTGATTACCGTGAGCGACCTTTACCTACTTTAGTAGGAATTGCTGCCGCGAGATTAGCACTTCAGTTGTATTCTTACTTTTCCACACCACCGACTACAATGAGCTGGTCGAGGGGTCTGGCAGGGATGGTTAGGACGAAACTCAAGACTCAGAGGAACGGAATATTCGTGGAACCACAGCCCGGAGGGCAATGGTACGTCTACAAATATCGTCATGACCGCTTGGATTGGATTTTTGCCTTTGATTCAGAAGACAAGGCACCGCGTCACTTTCATTTCAGCAACCAACGCATGTAGCAACCGCGCATCACACTCGAACTGACTCTGGCCTCATCTCTGACTGGCAGCTTCTAGTATCCTCGCCTGATTTCAAGACATCGCGCCCCGTCCTGATGGTAACGGATAAGCCTCTACGGTTATCCTCCGGCTGGAAAAGCGGCCACGAAGTGCGGGATAGTTGCGGGAGTTGGGGGGCTGGGCCCGATGGCATTCCTGATAATGACCATGATGGCCGCGCTGCGAGCGCTCGACCGACACCGATTACGCTCGACCTTGGCCATGCTCGGGATCGTGATTGGTGTTGCGTCACTCATCGTCATGATGAGCATCGGCGAAGGCACGCAAGCTGCGGTACAGAATCAGCTCGCCACATTCGGTCGAAACATGATCATGATCTTGCGCGGTGCATACACGAGCAGCGGTGTCCGTAGTGGACATGGCGGGGTGGTGAGCCTGACGATCGCCGACATACAGGTCCTCGAAGGCCTGCCCGAGGTCAGCAAGGTGGGATGGCAAAAATGGGGCGCCAGACAGGTCGTGCATGAAAAACACAATTGGTACACGAATATCACGGGCGTGACGCCCAGTTACCTGGCGATTAGAGATTGGCGCATTTCCTCAGGCCACGGTTTGAACCAGGCAGACGAAGACAGCATGGCCAAGGTCGTCCTGCTCGGCCGAACGGTCGTGGAGGCGTTATTCGATGAGGGGGATGAACTGGTGGGCGCCACGGTGCGCCTGTCGAATATGCCGTTCACGGTCATCGGCACACTCGCCCCGAAGGGATTCGACGCGTATGGCGCCGATCAAGACGATATCATCCTCATGCCGTTTTCGACCGCAGAGCGCAAGGTCATTGGGACACAGTTTATCGGATCCATCAGTATCGGCTATCTTTCGACCGCATCCCCGGATCACGTGGATCGAGTCGCGACGGAGGCACAACGCATCCTGAGGGAGCGGCACAAACTCAGACCCGATCAGGAGGATGACTTTGCGGTGAACAATAACCGCGAGGTGGCGAAGATACAACTGGCGACGAGCGAGTCTATGCGACACTTACTGCTGGCTGTCACCTCGATCTCGTTACTGGTCGGCGGGATCGGTATCATGAACGTGCTTCTGGTGTCGGTGACCCAGCGCACTCGTGAAATCGGCATTCGCATGGCGGTGGGCGCAAAACGACGGCATATCCGCCTGCAATTTCTGCTCGAGGCCATAGTGCTGAGCGGCGTCGGGGGATTGCTCGGCATTGCCGTCGGAATTGGAGGGGCCTCCATCGCGTCTAAGATCGCACATTGGCCGACTATCATTTCACTCCCGAGCATTCTCTTGGCTTTTGGTTTTTCGTCCCTCGTAGGACTTATCTTCGGTCTGTATCCGGCCGATTTCGCCTCCCGGCTTCATCCGGCCGAAGCCCTTCGCGGTGATTGAAGACCCCACCAAGTACGGACGGGTCGTGTGCGCTATACCGTACACACGAAGGGCCTCGTAGCCCTTGCGTCCTCATCGTTTAACTTGCCTACAAAGGCACCGCTATGATAACCTCTAGATGCGTTTCATCGTGTAAGGGGTCTGACGGTGACACGCACAATATTGACAGACCCCAGCGCGATTGTCCTTGCAGTAGGGATCTGATCGGAAAGCCTGCCCTGAAAGACGCCTATCCTTCTGCGCCTTCGGTGCTCTCCTTCGCCCTGTCATTCCTTACAGCCAAGAAAGCGTCGCATCAGTAAAGGAGATACCCGATGGGTACAAAGTTATATGTCGGCGGCCTGCCCTATTCTGTAACGGAGCAACAACTGCAGGAGTTGTTCTCACAACAAGGGGCTGTGACTTCGGCGAAAATCATCACCGACCGACAGACGGGTCAGGCCCGGGGCTTCGGTTTTGTCGAAATGGCGACGTCTGAAGAGGCCCAAAAGGCCATCACCTCACTGAACGGCACGCAGATGGGTGGTCGGACCATCACCGTCAATGAGGCTAAACCTCAGGAGAAGCGTACCGGCGGCGGAGGATACGGCGGCGGCGCAGACCGTGGAAGTCGCACTGGACGCTGGTAAACGATTCTGTAGTAGCATAAAATAACTGAATCCGGCAGGGACGTGCACACGTTCCTGCCGTCTTTCAATCTACGGCGCTCAGGAGGTGTCTTATCGCCAGACCAGGAAAAGCAACGCTCGCAAAACGTGATCGCGAGCGCGCCAAGCAAGCCAAACAGAAAGAAAAGGAAGCCCGCCGAGCCCAGCGGAAAGAGGAGAAATCCGCGATACCCCCCCGGCCTAAGGATGGAGAAGACCCGGATCTCGCAGGCCTTGTTCCTGGTCCTCAGGCTCCACTTTTCTAGGATTTTTTCGGGCGAACGCCTCTACTTTCAGGTCACACCAGGACAGGCCTATCCAGACTTCGATATTGCACCGCTTCTGCCACATGAGCGGCCGATACTGACTCATTTCCTTCCAAATCGGCGATCGTTCGAGCGACCTTGATCACCCGCATATAGGCGCGAGCCGAGAGGCCCAAGCGCGTGACGGCCTGCTCGACCAGCGACCTCCCCGCCGCGTCCAATGGGCAGAATTTTCGCATCTGCGCCGGCCGAAGCTGCGCGTTGCAACGGGTCCGCGACCCTTTGTATCGCTCGATTTGACGCGCCCTGGCACACACCACTCTCTCGCGAATCGTCGAGGATTCTTCTCCCCGCCCATCGCCCGCCAACTCACGAAACGGCACGGCCGGCACCTCAATGTGCAGATCCAGCCGATCCAACAAAGGTCCGGAGATTCTGGCGCGATATTTTTGGATTTGCATCGGACTACAGAGGCAAGGCCGGACCCGATCTCCGAGATAGCCACAGGGACACGGATTCATGGCGGCAATCAACATGACGCGCGCAGGATACGAGAGCGCGCACGCCACGCGGGTAATCCCGATCGTCCCATCTTCCAACGGTTGGCGCAGGCCTTCCAGAACATTACGCCGGTACTCTGGGATTTCGTCCAGAAAGAGAATGCCGTTGTGGGCCAGGGAAATTTCCCCCGGCCGGGGAATGGTGCCTCCTCCGATCAGCCCCGCATCGGAGATGGAATGGTGCGGTGACCGAAAGGGCCGCGTGCAGAGCAGCGGCTCACCCGAGGGCAACAGACCCGAGACGCTGTGAATCCTGCTGGTCTCGATCGCTTCGTCCAGGGTCATCTCGGGAAGAATGCCCGGCAATCGTTGAGCGAGCATCGTCTTGCCGGAACCAGGGGGCCCCACGAGGAGCACATTGTGTCCGCCGGCGGCAGCAACTTCCAGCGCACGCTTTGCATGCTGTTGGCCTCGCACCTCCCCAAAGTCAAGGCCGCCTGTCCTTGGACGGGTAAGCGACGCGCTCGTTTCCATAGCGGTAAGCGGTTGACGACTGGTAAGAAATTCGACGACCTGCGGAATCGTTGAGACCGCATAGACCGGCAGGCCTTCGATGATCGCTGCCTCGGCACCGTTTTCAGCCGGCACGAGCAATCCCCTGATCCCGCGTCCCCGGTAATAGACCGCCATGGACAGCACGCCTCGCACTGCCTTGATCGCCCCTTCGAGCGACACTTCTCCGGCGAGCACAATGCCATCCAGCGCTTCGGCAGGAATGAGTCCTTCCGCCGCGAGAATACCAACGGGGAGCTCGAAGCCGGCGCCTTCTTTGGGGAGGTCGGCCGGCGCGAGATTGACGGTCACACGTCGCTGAGGAAAACTAAACCCGCTGTTGCGCAACGCCGAACGGACACGGTCTCGGCTCTCCCGGACGGTCGCGTCGGGAAGCCCGACCACCGTAAACAGCGGCAGTCCGCCGGCCAGATCCACCTCCACCTGCACCGGATAGGCCTCTAATCCGTTCACAGCGACGCTGCAGACTTTCGCCAGCATGTCCCCTCCTGAGCCCATTCACCGGTGAGACAGCGCCAAGAGTGAAAAGGTACAATGGGGAATGCGTCCAAAGACGAGTGGCCTTGTCCTTGCCATTCTGTTCTTGCTCCTTTCCTTGATGTCCGCGGAGGCCAAAAGCCGGCCCCTCGTTGGCCATGTGATGGCTTTATTGGCGGTTTTCGAAGATGCTGGTGTGCTCCCACCCGAATCTTCCCCCGATGCCAATGCCCTGATCCACGCCTTGATTCAGACTCAGGCGGCCCTAACAAAAAGCAAAAATCCTGCTGTTCGTGATTGGCTGACAGAGGCGTTTCGCAGCGCCGAACAATCCGGGCTCACACCGATAGCGCCCCGTGCCCTGACGTCCCAGACCTTGGAGGCGATCCTGCGTCATGCCGCTACGCACCCCCTCTCGGCGCGGCCGGCCGTTCTCGCGGGGTTGGATGCATTTCACGTGGGTCAAGAGGACTTCAATTTGATGGGTCGCGTCTATTGGGGGGCCAAGGACCGTTTACGGCAGCGCGACCAGGACATCCATCGAATCTATGAGCAACAGCGAGCGATTATGCCATTTCAGTGAATCTGCGCTTCTTTGCTTCACCCTAGCTCGTTCTGCTATATTCCGGACCACACCTGACAAGGAGGAGGCGATCAGATGGCGACGAAGGCCTATATATTGATCAAAGTGAAAGCCGGCAAGACGAAGGATGTCGTCAAAGTCCTGAGAAAAATCACCGGTGTACAGTCGGTCCATCCATGTTTCGGACAGCCCGACATTTTCAGCTTCGTGGAGGTCGGCGACGAGAAGGCCTTGTCCGATGTCGTCATCACCAAGATTCACACGATCGATGGCG
>VBOG01000128.1 GCA_005877815.1 Nitrospirota bacterium | reverse complement strand
GTTTGAGGCTTCAAGGACTCAGACGGGGCCATGCAAATTTGCATTAGGCTCGGCACGACGTCAACCGCGCAGGGCGCCCGCCGGTCGTCGAAAAGCCGATGATCGCGGTGTTCCCCCGCTTCGTTCCTTGTTCTTCATTCACACGAATCCATTAACCTGCCGCCTAACCACGCGCTCAACCGGACCCGCGGGCATATAATTTCTTGCTCGCGTGCGTCGGTGGCCGCGGGCCGGTTAGCTTGGTCACGTTAGCCTGCACGCGCCAGGCAAGCGCGGCGCTTGCCGTAGTGACATAATGTAGCTACAATGACGCAGTGTTCACGTGGGATGAAAAGAAGCGCAAGCTCAATCTCGCTAAACATGGCATCGACTTTCGTGATGCCGAAGCAATCTTCGATGGTCCAATGGTCACGGTCGAGGATACTCGTGAAGACTACGGCGAGCCGAGGTACGTGGCGCTAGGACTTCTCGAAGGCATCGTTGTGTCGCTCGTTTATGCGGAGCGCAACGACCGAATTCGCGTTATTTCTATTCGCAAGGCTCTGAAACATGAAGCGCGTTTCTTCTTCTCGCAAATCGGCAAGTGATCTTAGGCGCCTCGCGGCGCTGAAAGATTCAGAAGTTGTAATCGATGACGACGCCCCAGCATGGTCGCCCGAGATGTTTGCACGTGCGGTGGTAAAGCGTGGGCTTAGTTCTCCACGCGCGAAAACGTTGCTATCGCTGCGCCTTGATGCAGATGTTGTCGAGTGGTTTCGTGGCCAAGGTCGTGGTTACCAATCTCGCATGAATGCGCTGCTGCGCGCATATATGGATGCACATCGTCACAGTCGAAAGCGTGCAGGCTAACCACGCGTTCAACCGGACCCGCCGGTACGGGCCTTCTACCTGGCGAACGCCGGTGACGGCGGGCCGGTTAACTTGGTCTCGTTAGGGCCCACCATCTCGGGCTTCGTTGTTTTCTTCGGCGTTGCGCTGT
>VBOG01000127.1:515-1930 GCA_005877815.1 Nitrospirota bacterium | reverse complement strand
TTTTGTGGTTGGCCTCGTTGTCGGCGTTATCGGATATGCACTCGGCGGGGTATTGGGAATGGTCTTGGGTTTTGTTGTTGGTGACATCGTGGGTCTCATGCTTTGGCGGTCTATGCGCGCATGAGCGCACGGTCTCCGAACATGGCTAGCTCAAAGTTCGTTTTCACTGTTGCGCTGGTTGCCGCGTATCCGTTCGCATTTCTGTTTACTCGGCACATGGAAGCAACGCACCGATTTGACAGCATTGTCCTGTGGTACACGATTTATGTTTCAGCATTCTTCGCCATTATCGTCGCCTCCCTTGTCGTCCTCGTATCCTTCGCGTTTGCGCGCTTTCGAGCCGGGGGGGTCCGTGCCACGCGTCGATAACGGCCCTTGCTCAATATCGCTGGGGCCTAACCACGCGTTCGAGGGGACGCGCCGGCACGGGCCTTCTACTTGGCGAACGCTGGTGGCGGCGCGCCCCTCAACTTGGTCTTGTTAGGGCCCACCATCTCGGGCTTCGTTGAGTTGAGTTGCGCGGCTTCGGCGAACGCACGAGAGTTCTGCCGTCGCGCTTTGCAGATGCGTTATCGCGCTTCGAGCGTCGCGTCGGTGTTCGTCTTGTTGTCATGGTCGGATCGCTCGCCGCATTGAGGTTTCGCACTGTTTGCGCGCTCGCGCAGTTCTCGGCTCACGGTGAGCGCTCGCGCGCTTCGCGGCTTCGGTCGGTAGCGTCGGGGCTCGCTAGGCGCGACCGGCACGTCGTTGTGCGTGGCGTGGCTTCGGTGTCAAACTTCGCGGATGTTCAAACCGTCGCCCTCGCCACATCTTTTTCCTTCGGTGAAAATCGGTGGTTGTCCGAGCACCGTGGGCCCTAACCACGCGTTCAACCGGACTCGCCGGTACGGGCCTTCTACTTGACGACCGTCAGTGGCGGCGGGCCGGTTAACTTGGTCTTGTTGGGCGTCTCTACCCTCTTCGAAGCGATGACGAACGAAGAACGTGAGCATCTCGCCGATTGCTGGCTCATCATGCAGCGGCATTGGTGGGCATATCTTCAGTTGGCGCGCACATTAGATGAGCAACCTGAGGAAGCGTGGAAAGTCCTCTTACTGCTAATCGCCCGTGCGGAAAGCGTTGATTTGCTCGAAACCATCGGCGCGGGACCGCTTGAAGATCTTGTGCGTAATCACGCCGAATCCTTTATCAGTCGTATAGAGTCAGAGGCAAATTCAAACGCCAAGTTTGCGACCGCCCTCGGACACGTATGGCTAGCGCCTACAAGCGACCCAACTGTTCAACGCCTTCTCGCGTTGGGGTGCCAGCCGGTTGGAAAGAAATCGTGAGCAAGACGCCCAACCACGCATTCAACCTGACCCGCCGGTACGGGCCTTCTACTTGGCGAACGTCGGTGGCGGCGGGCCGGTTAACTT
>VBOG01000127.1:0-489 GCA_005877815.1 Nitrospirota bacterium | reverse complement strand
GAATCCATATTGTCGAGCAATTTCATTGCGCCGCTGATGTGAACCTTTCAAGGCCCTCCGCACATGCGACGTTTCATGTCATTGTCGAGAATCAGCTTGCCCTTCCGAATCAAGTCGTAGTCCGCGAGACCTTGCAACGCTTCGTTCGCGAGGGTTTATCGCGCCACGATGCCGTTCACGCTATTGCTTCAGTCTTGGCAGTTTTCGTTCACGATTTGTTGCAACCCGCTGCGTCTGCGACCGACTTAGAGTCCAAGTACCACGCGAGACTTCGTCGCCTTACGGCGAAACGCTGGCGTTCGGGCAAAGCAACCGATGAGTGAGCTTTGGAAAAATCGTGTGCCGGCTAACCACGCGTTCAACCGGACCCGCCGGTACGGGCCTTCTATCTGGCGAACGCCGGTGGCGGCGGGCCGGTTAACTTGGTCTTGTTAGGCGGCAGGAGGGTGGACTCGTCCGTTTCTGAAGCCGGCGTTTCGGAGCAAGAAT
>VBOG01000130.1 GCA_005877815.1 Nitrospirota bacterium | reverse complement strand
GCGATTCTCGCGGAGGTAAAGGCCGAGCCACACGAAAATTCCAAGGGCGATCTGCATGAAGAACGGATCGCCGACTCGCAAGTGCGTGCAGATCGCGCCACCGATGTATCCCGTCAAAAGAATGGCACCCAAGATCGACGTCGCCGGAATCAGATAGATGACCACGCACGAGATCTCGACAATCGCGAGCGGGATGATCAATGACTCAGGCAATCCCAGATGAGCCATTCCTTGCGTCACCTCAGGTCCGCCCTTCAGCTTCATGAACGCGCTCATGGCGAACAAGAGCGACAACAGAACCGAAATCGCCCGCCCCGCCCACACGATCTTTCCGCTCGCTGCTATCATTTTCGCTTCCTCCAGAAGTGGCCCGTTAGCCGCCGGCCATGGCGCCGATGATCAAAAACGGCTCAGCCCCCGTCGCAATCGTGTCGGGCAGCAGGGTATCCGGCGATTCGTTGGACAGATCCTGCTCGCAGGCGAAGAATCGGATGAATGCTCGGCGCTTCAGCGTGACGTGGTCGCGGATCGTCCCACGCAGCATCGGATAGCGCGCCTCCAGCGCGTCGAGCACCGAGCGCTGCGTTACCGGACCCTCGATGTCCAGCTTTATCTCGCCGTCAACGCGCGCCAGCGTGCGCAGATGTGCGGGGAGGACAACCCGTATCATCGGAGAGTTTGCACCTCTACGGATAGCACCGCCGGAAGATCGTGAACGATCGCTGTCCAACTATCGCCGCCATTGGCGGATGCGTATACCTGCCCGCCGGTCGTCCCGAAGTACACGCCGCACGAATCGAGCGAGTCCACAGCCATCGCGTCGCGCAATACGTTCACGTAGCAGTCGCGTTGCGGCAGACCTTTTGTGAGCGGTTCCCACTCGTTGCCGCCGGTGCGGCTGCGGTACACCCTCAGTTTTCCGTCGGGCGGAATGTGCTCCGAGTCGCTCTTGATCGGGATGACGTAGACCGTGTTCGGCTCGTGCGCATGCACGTCGATCGGGAACCCGAAGTCGGTCGGCAGGTTCCCGCTGACTTCGTGCCACGATTCGCCGGCGTCGTCGCTGCGCATGACATCCCAGTGCTTCTGCATGAACAGCACATTCGGACGGGACGGGTGCATCGCGATGCGGTGCACGCAGTGGCCGACCTCGGCATCCGGGTCGGGCAGTTCATACTGCGACTTCAGGCCGCGGTTCATCGGCCGCCATGTCTTGCCGCGGTCGTCGGTCCGGAATACGCCCGCGGCCGAGATAGCGATGAATATCCGCTCTGGATGATTGGGATCTTGCATGATCGTGTGCAGGCACATACCACCGGCGCCCGGTTGCCACAGATTCCCTTTCGCGCTGCGCAACGCGGATAGCTCGTGCCACGTCTGACCGCCGTCGGTCGAGCGGAACAACGCTGCGTCCTCAACACCCGCGTAGACCGTGTCCGGATCGGTCAGCGACGGTTCGAGATGCCAGACGCGCTTGAACTCCCATGGATGCGGCGTGCCGTCGTACCACAGATGCTTGCCCACTTCTCCCTCATATACGAACTTGTTGCTCTCGCCCTTAGGCGTGCCTTCGGGAGTCATCGTCTCGCCGGGCGGTGTGCCCGGTTGGTGCCATGTCTTACCGCCATCATCGGAGCGTTGGATGATCTGCCCAAACCAGCCGCTGGTCTGCGACGCGTAAATCCGATTCGGGTCAGCCGGCGATCCCTTGAGATGGTACATTTCCCAGCCCGTAAAGAGAGGACCACTGACGTCCCACCGTTTCCGCTTGCCGTCCGACGAGAGGAGGAAGGCGCCCTTACGTGTCCCAACGAGTACCCGTACCGTGCTCATGCTCACTCCTTCCTGAAAATGGTAGACCTGCCGCCACTACTGCTTCCTGGTGTATGTGATCTCCATCATCTTTGTCTCTTTGTCCTGCCCATGCCCTCCGTACATCTCGAACGTCTGGGTATTCGCGTCCACAAGCTTCCAGATCGCGCGATGCTTCATGACACCTTCAAACGGGTCGGGATGACTGCCGTTCAGGGTGATCGTTTTTCCATCAGCACTGGCCGTTCCATTCATGAAAAAAATGCCGGTTCCCATGGAACTAATCCACGTCGTCACATACTTCTTGGTGAAGTTGTCGTATCCGATCACGCCGATGCCGGCGAACGGTTGCCCCATCATCTCACTGTTGCATTCCTGTTGAAGGTAGCGGCCATCGAGAAGCACTTTTTCTTCGCAGGTGCCCGTGGATTCCATCGGGGGCTTGCCAGGGTCCATCCACTCCTTGGTTGTCGTGGCCCAGCTTCCCGCTAGGCTGGCCAGTTGCTTGTGGGGCTCACCGGGGGTGGACAGTTTCTTGTACGTGTCCATCTTGGCCTGCATATCAGGCTGACCAGGCTTGTCTTTAGCCAGTACCGGGCCCGTGGTCATGACCATGCAGAGACACGTGAATGTGATGGATGTGAAACGCATAAATGCCTCCCTTTAGTTGATCGGATTACCTTTGCTCGTACGCTTGCTCCAAGCGTTCAATATCAAGCTTCTGCATTTGAAGCAGTGCCTTCATGACCCGTTCCGATTTCTTGGCGTCTTTGTCCTGTAACATCTTGGGCAAGACAGTGGGAACGATCTGCCATGACACACCATACTTGTCTTTCAACCAGCCGCACTGTTGCGCGTTTTTATCTCCACCCTTGGAGAGCTTCTCCCAGTAATGATCCACTTCTTCTTGCGTCTTGCAATGGACCTGGAAGGAGATGGCCTCGTTGAATTTGAATACCGGTCCGCCGTTTAACGCGACAAAACCTTGTCCTTCAAGTTCAAACTCCACCGTCATGACTGTTCCCGCCGGTCTTCCGTGAATTTCATATCCTTCTTCTCCATAGCGGGTGATGCTTCCGACCTTGGAATTCTTAAAAATCGAGACGTAAAAATTCACCGCCTCTTCGGCTTGGTTATCGAACCACAAACATGGAGTGATCTTTGGCATATACTCTCCATTTGGTTTGAGTGCTACGTATTTGGCAGCCCTGGAATCTCTATCACAGGCCGGACTTCTACGGTACCCTTGCGTGCCATGGGAATCCGTGCGGCGATGGCGATCGCCTCGTCGAGATTCTTGGCGTCGATCCGGAAGTAGCCACCCAGTTGTTCGCGCGTCTCCGCGAAGGGCCCGTCGGTAACAAGCCGTTTGCCGTCGCGCACGCGAACGCTGGTCGCCATTGCAGTGGGGTGTAATGGGTTGGCGGCCACATATTGTCCGTTGGCTTTAATGTCATGCGCGAGCTGCGTTGACTCTACGTAACAGTCCTTCCGCTCGGTCTCGGTCAACGCCTGCTCGTCACCGTAAATCAGCAACATGTATTTCATGTGGATGCCTCCATATGTAAATCATCCGATTTGTCTAAGATAGTCGTCGGAGAAAGCGAAAATCGACAGGGGGCCACTGTTCCTTGACAACTCTTCGTAAGTGAGTGATATTCCGCGCAGAATAAGATTCCTTGGATAGGGAGCGAGGTGCGCCATGGCCGTAACCTTAATTAACGTGTTTTCAGTCCCGAAGGGC
>VBOG01000018.1 GCA_005877815.1 Nitrospirota bacterium | reverse complement strand
TCGAGACCGCCACCCTGTGGTGATGCAGACGCGTGTGGCGTCGGCTTCGCGTCGAGGCGCTCGCCGCAATCGGTGGCTCAACGCGCGTTTCTACCGTGAGGTGCTGCGGAGTGGCTTTCGAGGCTAACACGCGGCCGACCGTGGCCGCCATCGTCATCGCGAAGAACGAGGAGCGAAACATTCAGGCGTGCCTGCAGAGTCTTGCCTGGGCCGATGAAGTGCTTGTCATCGATGCCGAGAGCACGGACAAGACGGCGGAGTTGGCGCGAGCAGCGGGCGCCCGCGTCATCGTCCGGCCATGGTCCGGCTTCGGAGCGCAGAAGAATTTTGCGATGGAGCAGGCGCAAGCTGATTGGGTCCTGATTGTTGATGCGGATGAACGGGTCTCGCAGGATTTACGTGACGAGATTCTGAGGGTCCTTCAATATGATGGAAGCAATGTGACGGCCTACCGCGTGCCCCGGCGGAACTATTATTACGGCACATGGATACGAGGCGCCGGACAGTATCCGGATCGGCAAACCCGGTTGGTGAGAAGGGAATGCGGACGATATAATTATTTGCCTGTGCACGAGCATTTGGAGGTGAATGGATTCGTGGAGGATCTCCGGGGGCATCTTGATCACTACACGCATCCCACCGTTGTTTCCCATGAGGCTAAAATCGAGCGATACAGCAGTCTGGCGGCGGAGGAGCGACTTCGACGTGGAAAGACGGACGCCGCATGGTACCATCTGCTCTTCAATCCGATCTGGACCTTCTTCAAGGTCTATCTTTTACGGGGTGGCTATCGGGATGGCCTCCCGGGTTTTCTCGTCTCCGGATTTTCGGCGGCCCATGTCCTGCTGAAATACGCGAAACTCTGGGAGCGGGCACATGTCAAGGCTCCGTCCGCTGTTTCGGAGAGATAAGAGGGATCCGGGGTCATGAATATCCTCATCACCGGCGGGTTGGGCTTCATAGGGAGCGCTCTTGTAAATAGACTGTGCCGCGAGCACTCCGTGGTCGTATTAACGAGATCCGAGAGGGGCTGTTCGCGGTTGCGATATCCCGAATTGGTACAGGTGCGGGTGAAAAGCCTGGAGAAGGTCACGCAGGATGACTGCAAGGGGACGGATCTCGTCATTCACTGCGCCAGCACCGTGGACAACTATAATATCCAGACGGAGCCCTATCTGGACATCCAGACGAATTGCAACGGGACGATCGCTCTGCTCGAAGCCTGCAAGGAGCAAAAACCAAAATTGCTGTTCGTGAGCACGTTCTTCGTCTATGGCAACCAGGCGCATCTTCCGGTGAATGAGGAATCGCCCTGCGAGCCGTTGGGTCTCTATCCGGCCACGAAATTGTGTGCCGAGCAGTTCTGCAAAATTTATGGGCGTCTCTATGCATTCCATGTGAACGTCTGCCGTCTGACGAATGTCTACGGGCCCGGAGAAGCGTTCGACAACACCAAAAAAGGGGCGCTCAATTTTCTGATCCGGAAGGCCCAACTTGGGGAGCCGATCAATGTGTACCGCGGTGGGAATTTTTTCCGCGACTATCTTTATGTGGATGATGCTGTGGAGGCCCTTTGGGCGGTGGTCCAACGCGCTCCAGCAGGAGAGCTGTACCTGGCCGGCTCGGGGACCCCGGTGTACTTTAAGGACTTGATGGGCTGCCTCCATGGCTTGACCGGCAAACGTTCCACGATCGGTTCCATGGAACCGCCGCGATTCCACGAAGTCGTCGGGATTCGTGACTTTTCCGCGGACACGTCAAAAATCAGGGCGTTGGGGTGGGCGCCGAAGGTCGGTATTGAAGAAGGCCTGAAAAGGACGCTGGCGAGCCATGAATAAAGACATTCTTGACCTTGTCCGCAAGTACTGGCCGATTACGAGCGTCTACGGGATCAACATGGAGTTTGTCCCCGGCAAGACGATGATCCCATATTCCGGACCGGTCTGGGACGAGGAAGAAATCTACGAGGCGATCCACACCCTACTGGAGGGAAAATGGCTGACGAGCGGCGAGAAGGTGCGCGAATTTGAACGTGAGTTCTCTCACCACGTCGGGCAGCAGCACAGCGTCATGTGCAATTCGGGAAGCTCTGCGAATCTTCTGATGGTTGCGGCCTTACGGTCGAAGAGATTGTACGGGTTCACAGACATTGGGATCGTCACACCGGTGGCCGGCTTTCCGACGACGGTCGCGCCGATCCTGCAGAATGGCTTCACGCCGGTGTTCGTGGACATCGAACTCAAGACGTTAAACCTTGGCATGGATCAGGTCGAGGCGAAGCTGACGCCGGAGGTCAAGGCCATCATGTTCGCCCACGTACTCGGCAATCCACCCGACATGGATCGGTTGATGGACGTGTGCCGCCGGCGGGACCTCTTGTTTCTCGAGGACACCTGTGACGCCTTGGGATCCTCATGGGCCGGAACTCCTCTCGGCGGCTTTGGAACCATGTCCACATGCTCATTCTACCCGGCACATCACATCACGACGGCTGAGGGCGGCATGGTCTCGACGTCGAATGCGGAGGTTGAGAAGATCGTCCGCAGCCTCTGCTGGTGGGGCCGCGACTGTTATTGTGTCGGCAAGGCGAACTTGCTGGAGGACGGCACCTGCGGCCATCGGTTCGATGCCTGGTTGCCGGCTCTGCCCGACCTCACGATCGATCACAAATACGTCTTTACGGAAGTCGGCTATAACCTCAAACCGCTCGATCTCCAGGGCGCGATCGGTCTCGCCCAGCTCAAGAAAATGGACCGGATCCATAAGCTGCGAAAGTCGCATTTCGACACATATCGAGCGTTTTTCGCGCAGTACCCCGATCTGTTCCGCATTGCCGAGG
>VBOG01000126.1 GCA_005877815.1 Nitrospirota bacterium | reverse complement strand
CGCCCGACAATATTCTGGATGCCGATCCCTTTGTCACACTGGATCAGGAAGGCGTGGGGGGCTTGATGCGCATGGCCATCGAGCGGGGGCGATCGACCCGGCGGGATCTCTAGCTCGGGATCTGCGGTGAGCATGGCGGCGATCCGGCGTCTGTCATGTTCTGCCATCGGCTCGGCATTGACTACGTGAGTTGCTCTCCTTATCGCGTGCCGATCGCGCGGCTCGCCGCCGCCCATGCGGCCATTGAGGACGCGAAGGCCAAAAAGGCGCCGCACGTCGCTACACGGCGACGCGGCACGGGCAAGCCTGGCACACGTGGTGCAATTCGCAGACATACCCGCCGTTAGACGGTTGCCTTCTTCCGGCCGCGCACAGGACGAGCGCTTCATGGCGAAGGCCCTGGCGCTCGCGGCTCGTGGACGAGGCAGTACCAGTCCCAACCCTCCCGTCGCCGCAGTGGTGGTCCGACAGCACAGGATCGTCGGAGTAGGCTATCATCAGCGAGCCGGCGGCCCGCATGCTGAAGTGATCGCCTTGCGGCAGGCTGGCGTACACGCCGCAGGCGGCACCTTGTACGTCACGTTGGAACCATGTTGCCATCTCGATAAACGGACGCCACCGTGCGCGCCGCTTCTTATTCGCGCCGGTCTGAAGCGGGTCGTGGCGGCGACGCTGGATCCCAATCCGAAGGTATACGGGAGAAGCATGGCGTCGTTAAGGAAAGCCGGCGTGATCACCGACGTCGGGATCGGCCGTCGTGAAGCTGAACAGTTGATTGAACCCTATCGTATGCGGGTCACGCGCGGTAGACCGTTCGTGACACTCAAGGTCGCCGCAACGTTGGACGGCAAGATTGCCACTGCCGGCGGGGAATCACGTTGGATCACGAGTTCGGCTGCACGCGCGAGGGTTCAAGAAGTCCGCGCTCAGTCCGACGCGATTCTCGTCGGCGTCGGAACCGTGGCCGTCGATGATCCTCGTCTCACGGTGCGGCGAAACCGGCTCGGTAAGGCGCCGTTACGAATCGTTCTCGATCCCACTCTTCGCATCCCCATACAATCGAAGGTCCTATCCGACGGCAAAGCGCCCACACTTGTCATTGCGACAAGGAATGCTTCGGCCTCCCGGCGCGCGAGACTGGAACGCGGCGGAGCGGAGGTGCTGGTTCTTCCTGGACGGCGGAGGCGTATCGCGTGGCCCGTCTTGCTCAAGGAGTTAGGGCGACGAGGGATCAACTCGCTGCTGATCGAAGGCGGAGCTGAAATCAACGCCTCGGTGTTGCACGACGGCAGCGTGGATCGTGTCATGTTTTTTCTCGCGCCCAGACTGATGGGCGGGCATGATGCCATAGGCGCCCTCGGAGGTCAGTCGCCCAAGAGGCTGGCGGAAATGCCGGCCTTGAAGGATGTTACGGTCAGAAGGATCGGGCCGGACATTCTGGTCGAGGGACGGTTGCGGTGACCAAAACACGTTCCTTTGCCTTGCTGTGCGGCGTCGGCCTCTTCGCCTTTATCAGCTATAATCTCGTCCGCATGCCGCTGCTTCCGCTCTTTGCGAACTCGCTGGGAGCCCGACCGGAAATGATCGGATTCATCGTGTCGGCGTCGACATTGACGGGAGTGTTTCTCAAATGGCCGGCCGGGGCGCTCTCTGACATTTACGACCGTCGTTGGTTGTTGCTTGCGGGGCTGCTCGCCTTCGCGCTTCCTCCCTTCGGCTATCTCTTTATCTCCGACGTGGGATGGTTAATCGTTCTCCGCTTCCTTCACGGCATGGCGACGGCAGTCTTCGCGCCCATCGCGTTGGCGGTTGTCGCAGACCTCTACCGTGAAACTCGCGGCGTCGCGTTGGGCAGCTATACGGCGGCGACGCAAGCCGGGGCCATGGCGGGACCCTTATTGGGCGGGTGGGTCATCCAGGTGGCGGGATTCTCGACTGCCTTCGTCATCGCGGGGGCGATGGGCTCGACGGCGTTGCTGATTTTTATCATCTTGCGTCTGCCGCCGCAGATTCCCCATATCGCCTCCGGCATCGGACCGGTGGCCGTGATGAGAGACATGGCGCGTGGCGCTCGGACGGTGGTCGGAAATTTTCGTGTGTTAGCGACGAGCGCGACCGACGGTGCCCGGCAGATTGCCAACGGCGCCCTCATGGCATTTCTGCCGATTTATGTCGTCGGCATCGGATATGACGCGACGCATGCGGGCATACTCTTTGGTCTGCAAAGTGTGACCTCATTCGTCTCCCGGCCGACGATGGGATGGGCCTCGGACCGCATCGGCAGGCGGCCGCTGATTCTTGCAGGCCTGATGCTGTGCGCCGCCGCCCTCGCCGCCGTTCCGTTTACCACCTTCTTCCCTGGACTCGTGAGCCTGTCCGCGGCGTTTGGTTTCGGCGAAGCGATCGTGAATGCCTGCTCCGCGGCATTGGTCGCAGACCTTTCAGAATTGAAGACGCTCGGTTCGGCCATGGGGATGCAGGGCGCCATCACGGACATTGGCCACGCGTCCGGACCGATTCTCAGCGGTTTGTTGGTTGGCGCTTTCGGGTTTCAGGCGGCGTTTCCGATGATCGCCGGGCTCGTCCTTCTTGCCGCGTTCGGTTTCTACCTTTCGGTGCGGGACGAACGAACAGTCGACACGGCGGCTTGACGGTCGCGTCGACGCCGTACTACGCTTTCAAAGAGCAGGGAACGCATGTTTACGGGAATCATTGAAGAGATCGGTGTCGTCAATGCCGTTGTCAAAACGCGCGAGGGCACGCGCCTGACGATCCTGGCGAAAACAGCTCTGGAGGAGCTCCATATTGGCGAGAGTCTCTCACTGAATGGCGCGTGCATGACGGTGGTGGCGCGCGCGACGGACCAGTTCACGGTAGACGTCTCGCCCGAGACGCTGAAAATGACCACCCTCGGCATGCTGAAAGCCGGCGATCCAGTCAATCTCGAGCGCCCGATGCCGATGAACGGCAGATTGCATGGCCATCTCGTGACCGGGCATGTTGACGGGATTGGCACCATTCGCGATCGAGTCCAAGACGTGAATGCGGTGCAGATCACCATCGGCGCGCCGGCGGAGATCTTACGGTACTGTATGGTCAAAGGCTCGGTCGCCGTCGATGGTATCAGCCTGACGATCAACACGATCGGTCCTCAGGGTTTCGGCGTCACAGTCATCCCGCATACGGCAAAATTAACGACGCTCGGTCTCAAGCAAATCGGCGCGCAGGTGAATCTCGAGTCGGACCTGATCGGAAAATATGTCGAGCGGTTGTTTCCGGGGACGAATGAGGGCAGGCCGGATATCAAGATCGACAAGGATTATCTTGAGCGGCGCGGCCTGATCTAGCATCACCCGTCATATCGCCGCGCAGTTGCCCGCCTTTTTCAGCCCATGTTAAGATGCAATCAAAAGGAGAATGACTCTATGAGACAGCTCGGGCGTGTGAGTATCGCGCTTCTGATGATCGGCCTGTTCGTCGGCATATCTGCGGCGAAGAGTTTCTTCAAGCCCGGGGATCCGGCTCCGAATTTTACATTGGAAACGCTGGATGGCCAGACGATCAGCCTCTCCCAATATAAAGGGAAGGTCGTAGTCCTCGGGCTCTTCCATATTTGCGAGCCGTGCATGGAACAGGGCACGGAACTCCAAAAAGTGCATGACGCGTTTCAGGGCAAGAACGTCCAGGTCCTGGGCGTGAATTCTGCGGGCAACGCAAAGGACAAAGTGAAAGGGTTCCTGAATGAATTTCCGGTGAAAGTGACCTATCCGTATATGGTGGACCCGAAGAAAGAGACCGATAAGCTTTTCGGCGGCGGACGATTCATTCCAAACGTCTACGTCATCGACCAAGCCGGATTGATCCGTTGGCAACGAGTGGGAACGATGGAGATCGGCGCTGCCGGGGTCATCAAAGCCGAGGTCGAAAAGCTCCTTGCAGCCGATGGGAAGGCGGGAGGCTCCTTGTGAGCGAAGAGTTCGACGAGGGAAAGAAGAAATTACTGGAAGTCGTCAAGAGTATTGACCCCGACGTGGAGATCGTCGTGCCCGTCACGCCGAGTCGCGGGAATTTCTTAATCGCACTCAGCAAAGGGAAGGCGCGGAAGTTCATTTCCGTGAACCGCGGAAGTTCATTTCCGTGAAC
>VBOG01000125.1:607-6331 GCA_005877815.1 Nitrospirota bacterium | reverse complement strand
GGTGCTGCAGGTACTGCTCAATGTGCTTGTTTTCAAAATGGACGTGCAGCAGGGCGTAGACGCTCCACGTTTCCATAACCAGTGGCTGCCTGACACACTGCTGCTGGAGGATCGAGGCTTTTCCGGCGACACGCTCGGCATGCTCAAAGCGGCGGGCTATAAGCTCACGGTGCGCGGCAGCATCGGTGAATGTCAGGCCATCGAAATCAATCCTGAAACCGGCTGGCGCTTCGGAGCAGCAGATCCTCGCGGAGATGGAGAGGCGGCAGGATACTGATGGACTTTGCCCTTTCCACTCATCTTTTTGTCAGAGAGCGGCTCAACTCACATGTCTTGGATCGAATCGTTGCCGCCGGGCTTAATCGTATCGAGATTTTCGCCGCGCGGCAGCACCTGGACTACCGCGACGGCAACCAGGTGCGCGACGTGGCCGAATGGTTCTCAGACCACGGCGCCTCACTACATTCGGTACACGCGCCGCTGTTTGCAGATATGAATTGGGGGCGCCTGGGGGGCCTGGCGGTCTCAGTGGCGGATCTTGAAAAGCGGCGCCGCGTCGAGTCGATGGATGAGATCAAGCGCGCCCTGGAAATTGCCGAAGCCATGCCCTTTCGCTACCTCATCGTGCACCTTGGGCTTGATGGTGAGGAGTTTGACCCGCGCAAGTTCGACGCTGCTTTCAGCTCGCTCGAATATCTCAAGATTTTCGCCAAGGACCGAGGCGTGCACATCCTCCTTGAAAACTATCCCAACGGGCTGAGTACGGCGGAGCGCCTGCTCGATTTCATCCGCTACACGAAACTGGACCTGAAGGTTTGTTTTGACACGGGACACGCCCACATGGCCGAGGGTGTTCAATCGGCCTTTCAGAAGCTCAGGGAACACATCGCATCGACCCACATTCATGACAACAACCGGTTCAAGGATGACCACCTGCTGCCCTTCGAAGGTCAGATCGATTGGGAAAAGACCGTTCGCGATTTCCGCAGCGCGCCCGGACAGGTCCCTTTCCTTTTCGAGCTGAAGAACTACGGCGATGACTCGAGCGATCTCGCCCGGCTTCGAAAAGTGATGGAAAGGCTTGAGGCACTGGACCGAGAAGCTTGAATTGTCGAAGAGCTGACCGGTAGAGCCGACCTGCTGTTCAGGTCCGGGGCGCTCTTCGGCAATCGCGGAGAAGCCCGGAATCCGCAACGTTGCACAGTTCGAGGGCCAGGAGGTGGTGATTCAGGGCTGGCTATATAATCTTCGCGAGAGCGGCAAGCTGCTGTTTCCGCTCTTCCGCGACGGGACGGGAGTGATCCAAGGCGTGGTGGTGAAAAAGTCCGTGGCGCCGGAAATTTTTGAGCAGGCGCGCCACCTGACCCAGGAGTCGTCCGTACGAATCACCGGCAAGGTGCGCGCCGACCAGCGGGCCCCCGGGGGCTTCGAGCTCGACGTCACCAATCTGGAAGTGGTCCAGCGCATTCCCCCCGAAAGTGGCTATCCGATCACGCCTAAGGAACACGGAGTCGAGTTCCTCATGGACCATCGGCATCTCTGGCTGCGTTCAGCGCGCCAGCGAGCCATTCTGGGCGTGCGCCACGAAATCATCAAGGCCTGCCGTGACTTCTTCGACGAGCGCGGCTTTACCCTGGTGGACACCCCCATCTTCACGCCCGCCGCCTGCGAGGGTACTACAACGCTGTTCGAGGTAAACTATTTCGAGGAGAAGGCCTATCTCGCGCAGTCCGGCCAGCTCTACAACGAGGCCGCAGCGGCAGCGGTGGGCAAGACTTACTGTTTCGGGCCGACTTTCCGTGCCGAGAAATCCAAGACGCGCCGCCATCTTACCGAGTTCTGGATGATCGAGCCGGAAATGGCTTTCGCAGACCTCGAGGACGCTTGCGCGCTGGCGGAGCAGCTTGTGGCTTTCGTGGTGGAACGCGTGCTCTCACGCCGGCTCGGGGATCTCGCCACGCTCGAGCGCGACGTGAGCAAGTTGGAAAATTGTACCGTGCCCTTTCCGCGCATGCGGTACGACGACGCGGTGAGAATCCTCAAAGAGAGCGGAAGCGAGATCCAGTGGGGCGGCGATTTCGGCGGCGGTGATGAAACAATCCTCTCCGGGAAATTTGAAAAGCCCGTGGTGGTTACACACTATCCGTCACAGGTGAAGGCCTTCTACATGGCGCCAGACCCGGCGCGGCCCGAAGTGGCTCTCTGCGTGGATATGCTTGCACCCGAGGGCTACGGCGAAATTATCGGCGGCGGCGAGCGTCTGGCCGATTACGACCTGCTGCTCAAACGCATTGAAGAACAGAAGCTGCCTCGCGAGGCCTTCGAGTGGTACCTCGACCTGCGGCGCTACGGCACGTTTCCACATGCCGGTTTCGGTATGGCTCAGGCCATAGGCTCGAAACTGGACGTTCGAGAACCTCGCGACGCCGCCCCCGGTTCAGAGGGGTTTGCTCTGGGCGACTGGCCTGCAAGGAATCGACAGTCGATTCGGCTTGAATCCGGGCTGTTCTTATGCGTAGAATCTAGTTGTCAGAGTCTGCTTGTTAATCTGAGCAAAGCGAAGTTTACGGGGTAAAGGTTCAGGCTGCAGACCGAATGAAAGGCAAGCTCTTGTCCCTTACCAGCAATTAGTCAGAAAGTTCAAAAGGAGGTTGTTCGATGATAAAGAGACTCACGATGTCGGCTTTCGCTCTTCTGGTGGCTGGCTGTATGAGCTGGGCGGCCGCCAAGAGTTTCAAGGGCACGGTAAGTGACGAACACTGCGGGGCGAAGCATGCCAAGGCCGGCGATGAGGCTGCGCAGTGCGTCGCCAAGTGCGTCCAGGGCGGTGCGAAATACGTGCTTGTTTCTCGTGGAAAGGTGTACAAGGTAGACCCCCAGGACAAGTTCGCGGATTTCGCCGGGAAGTCCGTAAAGGTTACCGGAACGCTCAGCGGGGACACGATCACGGCAGAGTCAGTTGAGGCCGCCGGGGAGGGTACAGAAAAGTCTAAGGCTGGTGGCTAAGGCTGGTGGCTCCCTGGGTTGTAAAGAGTGTTTCTGCAATGCGTCTTCGAGCGAGGAAGGCCGTCCGCGGGACGGCCTTTTTTGTCATCATTTCCGACCGTGCCCACGTCGCTTCATTGTAGGTCGCGTTTCGAGTTCCCACGGTTGACTTCATAAGGGAGGATTATGGAACCGCCAACACCGGCGAGCCCCGACAAGGGATGGAAAGTGCGCCGCATAGGGGTAGCAACATTCCAGATTTCCAAGCCTAAACGGAAGGCACACAAGCTGCGCCAGTCCCGGCTCAAGAACCGGCGTCGGGCACGATAGCTTCAGGGAACCGATCTCCAGAAGATGATCATGCACGACCGCTGGGTTTTCGCGTGCCTGTTAGGATCCCTCAGGGGGAGACAACTCCAGAGGTCGACGGCCCAATCTAATAACTGGGAGCTTCACCGGGGCATTTTCCAGTTAAGCCGACAAGTGACCCGAGTCACTAAGCCCCAGGGTTGCGCCCCCGAAGTTTCCGTGGCGGGGGCTGTTGAAGGTAGTTGAGGGAAGGGCCCTGGCGATGGCTCGCCTTTTTGGCTCTGTTCATCGGGAGGAACTCAAGCGACAATGGCTCCAGGAGATAGACTGATGGGGGATAAGGGACTCAATGCCGTCGCTCGCCTCCTCCTGGTAGGTCTCGGCCTGATATGCCTTGGACTTGTGTCAGCCGGCACGATCAGGGCGCGCGCGGCGGAGCGTCCACTGAGTGCAGACGACGTGCGGTTACTCCTGATCGGCGGCGCCACTACCGAAAAGATGATCGCCCTGATTGAGCAGCGGGGCGTCGATTTCCGCATGAATCCGGATCTTGCCAAGAAGTTCCACGATGATGGCGCAAGCGACGAAGTGATCGAAGCGCTGCCTGAACCCGGTGCAGCCGGCGGGTGCAGTACCATCCGTGAACTCCGCCAAGGCTGCGCCGCCCAGTCAGCCGCCCGCACCCGTCGTCAACAAACCGCCTGCCGCGACCGCGAATAGCTCAAAAGCGCCCGCCGGCACGGCCTCGACCGGCGCGAATCCTCCGCCTGCAACTAACACATCGCCTCCCGCAGGGGGCGCGCTTGCCGATCCCAGCGCCGAGCAAATCCAGCACATGATCGGAGAGTTTGCGGCCAAGGAAAAATTGTTCCGGGCGGCGCGGGATAATTATACGTATCACCAGATCAACAAAGTTGAAACCCTCGACCCGGATGGCAATGTGGATGGCGCATACGAGCAGGAATGGGACATCCTGTACGACGACGCTGGCAAGCGGGTTGAACATGTTACCTACGCGCCGCCCAGCACCCTGCAGAGGATCATGGTGACCGAGCAGGACCTGGATGCCATGCGCAACATCCAGCCTTTCGTATTGACCTCAGATGAGTTGCCCGAATACGACATCAAATACATGGGCCACGTGAAGGTCGATGAAATTACCGCCTACGTTTTTTCCGTGCGCCCCAAGGAGATCAAAAAGGGGCGGCAGTATTTCCAGGGGACCGTCTGGGTTGATGATCGTGATCTGCAGATCGTCAAGTCAGAAGGCAAGAACGTCCCCGAGCTTAAAACTAAAAAGGGCGAAAACCTCTTTCCTCGCTTCACTACTTACCGCGAGCAGATCGACGGCAAGTTCTGGTTTCCCACCTATACTTTTGCCGATGACAAGCTCTACTTTTCCGGTGGCCCGGTTCACATCAAGGAGATCATCAGGTATACCGACTACAAGCAATTCAAGTCCAAGGTGCGGATCATCGGCGTTTCACCGGAAGGCCAGCCTAACGGTAGCGCCCCAAGCGCTCCGAAACAATAGATGGTGAGGATTTTCCCTGCGGTCGCGCAGCGACCACCGGCGTGAGAATCACAACCGGCGGGCAAGCCAGCCCGAGATAGGCATCTCGATGGCTGGACTGGACCACCAGATCGGATGCCCTGCCCTCCCCTCAAGTGTATAATGTCTCCTCATTATTGCCGGGGTATTACAGATCTCAGCCTGCATGAGAAGTGGATGGCTCCGGGTAGCGGCCCATAGTCCGCTTCGACCAACCTCAAGTCCGGCGAATACAAGAGCGCATCCCACAGCGCCGCGATAATACTGCGCCCAAGGAGGAAGACGTTTAATGGACAACAACTCGGAAGTTTCCAGGCGCGAATTCCTCAAGGACTCCGCGGTGGCGGGTGCGGGTGTCGCCTTGTTCGGCGGACTGACTCCCGCGCGCGTTCTGGGGGCCAACGAGAAGATCCGCCTGGGGGTGCTGGGCGCCGGCCAACGCGCCGTGTATGACATGGGCCTGTTCCAGAGATTTCCTGGTGTCGAGGTGGTCGCCGTGTGCGACGTCTATGGGCCACACCGCGAGGAAGCGCTGGTGGCCGCGGGCCCCAGCGCGCAGGCGTACGCAGACTATCGCGCCGTGCTCGACCGCAAGGACGTAGACGCGGTACTGATCGGCAGCCCCGACCATTGGCACAAGCGCATGCTGGTCGACGCCGTACACGCCGGTAAGGATGCCTATTGTGAAAAGCCCATCATGCACTCGATCGAGGAAGGCCTGGAGATGGTTCGTGCCGTGGAAGAGACGAAACGCGTGGTACAGACCGGCACTCAGCAGCGAAGCTGGGACCACTACATTCTAGGCAAGCAGATTATCGAGTCGGGCAAGCTCGGCAAGATAACCTTCGTGCACACCTGCTGGTACCAGAATTATGCCG
>VBOG01000125.1:0-530 GCA_005877815.1 Nitrospirota bacterium | reverse complement strand
AGTATAGAAAAGTATCACCATTGGCGGTTCTTCTGGGATTTCGGGGGAGGCATCCTGACGGACCTGCTTACCCACTGGATCGACGTCATTCAGTGGTATATGGGCCAGCCGGCGCCCAAGACTGCCACCACCACGGGCGAGCTCTACAACCAGCCCTGGGAATGCCCAGACACGATTACCGCCGCCTTTGAGTACCCCAACAATTTCAGCGTGACGTTCACCGGCGCCTTGAATACCGGCATCGATGACGGCGGCATCGAGTTTCGCGGCACACAGGGCACCTTGAAGATCGATCGTACCCGCCTCGCGGTTTACACCGAGGGTATGAAGTCGGCCCCTGACACTCAGGCGCCGCAACCGGAGATTTTCATGCGCTCCGAGGGCGACGGCACTTACAACAACGTCAAAAACTTCCTCGACTGCATGCGCAGCCGGAAAGAGCCCAACGCCAACATTCACGTCGGATTTGAGGCGGCACGAGCGTCCTGGATCGGAAATATTGCGCTCAAGCGCGGAATGAAAACGGCATG
>VBOG01000124.1 GCA_005877815.1 Nitrospirota bacterium | reverse complement strand
TGGTCGAGGTCAATAGCGAGACCTGCATGACCGGCGCGGCGAAGGGCGAGACGATCAGCACGGTGACGCCCGAAGTACGGGTCAAATGGCTCCGGGTGAGCGCGGGGTTCGGCGTGCAGGTGCCGATCACCGGCCCGCGCGACTTCGATATCCGCCCGCTGCTCGATGTCGTCTACGAATATAGCTTTTGACCTGATAACGGCCACATCGAAGCCTGCCGCCGGATCGTTTGAGACTCAGAAAACTACTCCGATCTTTCGAGGGGGGACCCTATCTTCCATAACTCTTTTCGGTTACAAACTTCACTATAGAGGAGGTCCCGAGGTCCTTGCCGAAAATGCTGCCGAAAACGTCCATGCCATTGATCCGGTACGGCGTGGCTCTTATCGCCACGTCGATCGCATTGCTGATCACCAATGAATTCCACGTGCTTCATGATCGCTTTACCTTCATGCTCCCGTTTGCCGCCGTTTTATTCAGTGCCTGGTTCGGGGGAGCCGGTCCGGGGATCATCTCCGTCGGAATCGTCGCTCTGGCATCGAGTTATTTTTTTCTGCCTCCGAATGATTCATTTGCCATCGAAAACCCCCTGGATGGCCTTGCCCTGTTCGTATTCGTCGTGGTGGCCTTGTTCATCGTCTTGCTGACGGCCACGCGTCGACGCGCGATGGATCGCGTGTCAGTGGCCAATCAGACGCTCAAGCAGGAAATTGTCGAGCGCAAGCACGCGGAAGAGGCGTTAGCTGAGAGTGAAAAGAATCTGTCCGATTTCTTTGAAACGGCCACCATTGGGTTACACTGGGTCGGGCCTGATGGAATCGTCCTCCGGGTCAACAAGGCGGAATTGGACCTGCTGGGGTACACCGCCGGGGAGTACCTCGGGCATCACATCGCCGAATTTCATGTCGATCGCGCGGTGATCGACGACATCCTCGATCGTCTGGCGAGGGATGAAAGGCTGAATGAGTATCCGGCCAAGCTCCGGCGCAAGGACGGATCCATCCGGCATGTGCTGATCAATTCGAGCGTCCTGTGGGAAAACGGCCAATTCATCCACACCCGATGTATTACGCGCGACGTGACCGAGCAGATGCGGGCCGAAGAGCAGATTCGACGGCTCAACCTCGAGCTCGAGCAGCGTGTGGCCGAGCGGACGCGGGAGCTGCAGGACGCGAACCATGTCTTGGCGCAACAGCGAGAGGACTTGACGAGAACCAACGCGGAGCTCGAGCGGTTTGCCTATGTCTCATCGCACGACCTGAGGGAACCGCTCAGAATGATCACCAGCTACCTGAAGTTGCTGGTCCAGCGCTATGGGGGCAGGCTCGATTCAGACGCTGACGCATTCATCGGCTATGCCGTGGACTGCGCGCAACGCATGGACGAGCTTGTCCGGGACCTGCTGGAGTTGGCGCGATTGGGCTCGCGGTCGAAGATCGACAAGACGGACTGCAATATGGTCCTGCACCGTGGCCTCGTCGCGCTCCATGGGGTGATGAAGGAGAGCGGCGCTGTGGTGACGTATGATCCGCTGCCGACGGTGATGGCGGACCAATCCCAGATGGCCCAGCTTTTTCAAAATCTTATCGGCAATGCGATCAAGTTCAGAGGCAAGGAGTCCCCGCGCATCCACGTGTCGGCCGGCAGAGAGGGCCAGGACCTGATCTTCGTCATCCGCGACAACGGCATCGGCATTGAAGCGCAGTATCTTGAACGAATCTTCGTGGTCTTTCAGCGCTTGCACCGAAGGGATGAGTACCCCGGGACGGGGATCGGACTCTCGATCTGCAAGAAGGTGGTGGAAGGCCATGGCGGGCGGATCTGGGTGGAATCCGACCCGGGCAGCGGTTCCACGTTTTACTTCACGCTGCCTGCCGATGCGGCCGTCGATGCCGATGTCGTCGGGCAGTCCGTACTTTCGGGACGAGCGGATTCATCCCTTCAGCGTTGACAGAAACTTCCGGAACTGTACGTTCTGCAAAAGTCCGGCGCCTCGATGCGTCAAGACGATGTTGCCCTGGGCGTCGAGCAACACCAAGGTCGGCGTGGCCGTCACCTTGAAGGCCTGGGCCACGTCGTTGTCCACGTCAAAGGCGGTTGGAAACGCAAACGCATCCGGGTGTGCTTTGACATAGCCCTCCACATTCCCCCGCAGATCGGAAAAGCCGACCGAGACCATGCGAAGCTGGCTCGGCTTCTCTTTCTGCGAGAACTGCGAGAGCAGCGGCAACTCCTTCTGGCAGACCTTGCACCAGGGCGCCCAGAAGATCAGCAGCGTCGGCTGCCCCTTCAGCGATTCCTTGCTGTAGGCCTTACCCCCGAGCGTGACGAGGTCAAAGCTCGGTGCGGCCGGTCCGGCGGCCGCGGCCATCTCCGCCGCGAACACCAGACTCATCAGGGTCACGACGATCCCACGCATCTCTACCATCTCCTCTACGGCTTAATGTAGAGGTAGCCCTGTTGCTGCAGGTCCGCGATCCGCTTGACGGCGACCGGATGCAATGTGGCGACGAATCCCTTTGCGAGATTGTCCAGCGTCTTGTTGTACAGCTTCATCGAGACCTGGCACATCTCTGCGTGGACGCCCTTGTCCATGACCGTCTGGAACCGCTTGGTCATCTCCGGATCCATCTTGTCCTTCTCGAACAGCTCGAGCGCCGGTCCGTGCACGACCAGCTCGACATCAATCTTGTCGGGACCGCCTTCGGCCTCGATGTGCTTGTTGATCAGCGCGAGCGCGTACTTGGCCACGTCCGGGTCTTTGCCGTCCACGTGGTACAGGACCTTCACCTTACCACTCGCCTGACTACCGGTGGCTTCGGCCCAGCCCGAACTGATCGGCAGGGCAACGAGCGAAAGAGCAGCGACGCCTGAAACGAATAATGTTTTTACACTGAACATGGGAGAACCTCCTGTGTGGCAATATTGGAATT
>VBOG01000123.1 GCA_005877815.1 Nitrospirota bacterium | reverse complement strand
CAAGAGCGATGGCACGCCGTGGCGGCCAATTGTGCATGTCGAAGACATCAGCCGTGCATTTCTGGCGGTGTTAAATGCACCTAGGAAACTGGTGCACTGTGAGGCGTTCAACGTGGGCTGCACTCAAGAGAACTATCAAATCCGGGATTTAGCGGAAATCGTCAGTGAGATCGTTCCCGAATGCCGCATCGAGTACGCAAAAGACGGTGGCCCCGACACTCGCTGCTATCGCGTGGATTTCAGCAAACTGGGTGAGGTTTTGCCGGACGCTAAACCCCGCTGGACTGCACGCGAGGGAGCGAAAGAAGTGTACCAAGCGATCCGCCGGTCTGGATTACGGGTAGAAGACTTCGAGGGGCCCCGCTACAAGCGCATTGCGCATATCCAGCAACTCCTCAGCGACGGGCGCTTAGATGGTACTTTGCGCTGGCGCCAAAGCGTTATGGTTTAAGAACAGCAGTTCTCGAGTTTGGCCCAAGCATTATGTGTCGCTACTCCAGTTGGCGGATTGCACCGTGAAGTTTAAACAAAGCGCGAAGGACATGAACAAGCGACCGGATCGTCTCTGGCTGTCATTGACCCTCCTGGTCGCTGCCAGTTTCGCAGTCCGTGTGGCAGCATTAGCCTATTGGGGAACAGGCGCCATTGAATCCGAAGGTGCCGAGTACGCGAGAATAGCCGAGAATCTTCGGAATGGTATAGGCTACGTTGGACTTGTGACACCGGGTGCCCAGCTAAACTTTAATCCCCTCTTTCCCTTACTCATCGCGGGGACCTCTTTTGTGACCCACAACTATGAATGGGCGGGACGACTGGTTGCCCTGGTCATGGGAGCGCTGCTCCCATTGCCGGTGTTTGGTATCGCATCTCGTCTAATTTGTCCTTTACAGTGTTTTCGGAGGGCCCGTACACCACGGTCTTTCTTTCTGCAGCCTATTTAGTTGTCCTGGCGCTACGTCACCCTTCGACGAGGCTATGGTCGTTATTGGGTGCAGCATTCGGGCTCACTTGGCTGCTCCGAGCAGAAGCTTCCGCCGCGTTTGCCATTGCGCTGCTGTTCGCGCTTACAGCTACGGAGGGAGACCGCACGCTTAAATGCAAACGAGCGGCGGCTGCAGCGGTAGTGTTTCTGGCGCTAGCGTTGCCAGAAGTCATCTTTGTTTATAAGTGCACAGGCAAAGTACGGCTGGAGGGAAAGAGCACGATCTTTTTTTACACAGGTAAGCGTATCTTGGCTGCGGAAAGGAATCCGGAAGCAGATTATGAGTCACCTGACGGGCAGCACGAAGTGCCATCTTCCGCGCCAAATTTAGAATCAGGGCAACGATGGCAGGATAAGTGGGCGTTCTATGGCATCGACTCTCATCTTAAGGGAATGGGATTCCCGATGCGGCCCCACCCCGAAGTCATCCGGGCAACGCAGCTAACGCTCAAAGATCTATTTCTCTTGTTTTCAAGGGGAGTTCGTCAGAATGCGCCAGTACTATTTTACCGGCTCTCCTCCGATTGGTTGGGGGCCCCTCTATTGCCAGCACTGGCTTTGCTGGGTGCCTCTCGCCGACCATGGCGGGGACCCCAAGCTTCGGGCCGATTGTTCATCTTGCTGGTTGGGGCTGCTCCCCTTATAGGTACCTTTTTTGCTTTTTGGAGCGAGGCAAGATACTATTTTGTGCTTGTTCCATTACTATGTGTCTGGGCGGCAAATGGTCTCTTCGAAATCGCCCTCTGGACGAAGGCTGTTCCATTACTATGCGTCTGGGCAGCAAACGGTCTCTTCGAAATTGCCCTCTGGACGAAGGCATCGAGCGCTACTGCGGGATGGACGTTGCTAAGTCATCCCACGGTATCTGAATGTATAGTTCCTGGGCTCATCGGATTAGTAATGATCATTAGCCCGGTACAAGGAGTGAGAAGGCTATACCTGTTCACTGATAGCGCTCCTCCCACCCGCGTCGATAAAGAGGTAGGTTTGTGGATAGGGCATCAGCAGAATCGTCCAGTTAAGATCATGGATGTTTCCATACCGCTGGCCTATCATGCGGGCGCACAGTTCACATATTTTCCTTACTGTACTGATGATTTGGCGCTCCGTTACCTAGATGCCGCACACGTTGACTATGTGATCTTACGCCGGAGCGAAAAGTTTACCCAGTACTACGAGGACTGGCTGGAGCGCGGCATCCCGCATCATCGAGCAGAACTTGTTCAGTTGCCTTCGATCGCTGGGGTCGACAAATTTACAGTATATCGCTGGCACTGGGGTGAAAACGCTCACAGTTTGCATCCTGTGCCTGTGCAAGCGCGCGTTGACACCCAAAAATGGCCGCCAAATGTAACTGTACCTTAAATTGCTCCCTGGAACAGAGTCAGAAATCATGTGATTGTTCATGAGGAGTCGGACCGTGCCGAGTCGTACCCTGAGGCAGCGTGGCATCGCAATTCACATTGGACGAAGACCAGCTGGGGAATTCCGGTGCATTCTTATGAGCTCTGAATCGGTATCTTGAAGCACGCCCCCTTTTCCCCTTTTCGAGTGAGGCATGATCAATAACAAGCGAATCGCGGTCGTTCTGCCGGCATACAACGCGGAAAATACTCTCGAAGCGACCATTCGCGAATTGCCGGATGTGGTTGATATTCGGATTTTAGTAGACGATCACAGCTCTGACCGCACCGTTGAGGTCGCTCGTCGGCTCGGCCTGCGGTACTTCGTACACGATCGCAATTACGGCTACGGCCGGAACCAGCAGACCTGCTATCGCGAGGCACTGTCGGCCGGAGCGGATGTGGTCATTATGGTTCACCCAGATTACCAGTACACCCCCCTGTTGGTTACTGCGATGGCCTTCAACCGCTTGCTCACCGCCTTTGAGAACATGTTCCTGGGCGTAAAGCTGTCGGAATATCACACGGGATACCGGGCCTTCAGCCGGGACGTTCTTACCAAACTACCTCTCGTCGAAAATAGTGACGATTTCGTTTTCGACGTCCGACGAAGTATTTCGAAGGCGCGTCGTCCATCAACTTCCGCCGCAGTGTCACCTATGGGCTTGGCGTTCTCGCGACTACGCTGCAGTTTGCGCTTCAACAGACCGGGCTGGCACACTTTCGGATCTTCGACCATCGTAGCAAGAGGCTGGAGAGTAACAGAGCGGTGTACTACACCAGCGGGAGGGTTGCCGGAGAGATGAAAAACGTCGAGCACGGTTGCTAACGTTTCCTGGAAACAGCTTGGCTCCTCCGTTTCCAATCTTCGCTGCTCCGCGATAGCTCTCTAGCGACTCGGACCTAATTTATACGGGCCTATGATCCGACTTAGCTTCGACGCGGTGTCGGGCGGAACCTTGAAGATCTTATGTTTTGGCTGCCATTCCGACGACATCGAAATTGGCTGTGGCGGCACAATCCTCCGGTTAAGGGAGCAGTACCCAAGCTGCGTTTTTAACTGGGTGATATTCAGTGCCAGTGGAGTTCGGGAAGCCGAGGCACTACGCGGAGCCGAGTTGTTCGCAGGCATCGACCGAGAGAGTGCTGTGCTGAAGAATTTCCGCGATGGTTTCATGCCCTTTGCGGGAGGCGAAGTCAAGGCTGTGTTCGAGGAGTTGAAGCATGCAACCTCCCCGGATATCATCTTTACTCATAACCGAAAGGACGCACATCAGGATCATCGGTTGATCGCCGAACTCACGTGGAATACTTTTCTTTTCGAGATCACTTCATCTTAGAATACGAGATTCCCAAATATGACGGCGACCTGGGACAGCCGAGCGTTTTCGTGCCGCTTGAGGCTGAGGTGTGCCAGAAGAAGGTGCGTTACATCATGGATGTTTTCCAGTCCCAGCGTACCAAAAGCTGGTTTCAGGAGGATACGTTTCTCTCCCTTATGCGGCTCCGTGGAATGGAGTGTAATGCCCCAAGTGGGTACGCCGAGGCTTTTTACGCTCGCAAGATCGTGCTGTGAAGTGAAGCGCTAAGACCGTCAAAGACAGAGAGGGCGGCTGATCCATGCAGGCTAGTGCGGGAACCCGATGAAGGATTTGAAACAGAGGGTGATTCGCGGTGGTTTTGCCAAAATCTGTTCCCAGGGAACTAGTTTCCTCGTCCGAATGGGCTCGCTGATGATATTGGCCCGACTCTTGGATCCCAAGGATTTTGGTCTAGTGGGTATGGTTACCGCTGTGATAGGGGTTTTCAATTTGTTCAGGGACTTTGGCCTGTCGGCGGCCGCGGTTCAGCGTATTACAACCGTCACGAGGGAACAGGCTTCAACGCTCTTCTGGGTCAACATATTGGTTGGCGCGATCCTTGGGTTGTTGTCGTTAGCGATGGCACCATTTGCCGTCGCCTTTTATCACGAACCGCGACTGTTCGGGATAACGGCGGTCTTGGCGTCGGGATTTCTCTTCAACGCTGCCGGGGTACAGCACTCAGCCATGCTCGAACGCCAGATGCGCTTTACCACGCTGTCATTGATCGATATTGTCTCTTTGTTGACCAGTATTTTGGTTGGAATTGGGATGGCACTGCACGGTTACGGATACTGGGCTCTGGTTGCCACGACAACCGTTACTCCACTCGTCTACACAGTGTGTGTATGGCTGACGACAGCTTGGGTTCCGGGAAGGCCACACCAGCAGGTTGGTCTTCGTTCCATGATGCGTTTTGGAGGCACACTGACTTTAAATGGCCTCGTTATGTATATCGTTACCAACTTTGACAAGGTCTTGTTAGGCCGTTTCTGGGGCGCCGATGCTATCGGGGTCTACGGAAGGGCTTACCAGCTCGTTAACATTCCAAACGATAACCTGAATTCAGCAGCCAGTGGGGTAGCGTTTGCAGCGCTGTCCCGGCTTCAGGACAATCCGCCTCGCTTCAGAAACTATTTTCTCAAAGGTTACGCTCTGGTTCTGTCACTGACCGTACCGATCACCGTGGCCTGTGCTCTTTTTGCTGATGATATGATTTCCGTTTTTCTAGGACCAAAGTGGCAAAGCGCGGTCACCATTTTTCGCTGGCTGGCTCCGACCACCTTAGCGTTTGCGATTATCAATCCCATGGGGTGGCTGCTCATGTCGCTCGGACTAGTCGGACGGGGCTTGAGAATGGCTCTCGTCTTCGCGCCCTTCATGATTGCGGGTTACTTAATTGGGTTGCCTTATGGGCCCAGGGGTGTTGCGTGTGCCTACTCAGCGATGATGACGCTGTGCGTCATTCCGATGATCGCAGCTGCTGTACGTGGTACTGTAATTTCCGTTCGCGATATTTTCGTGACTGTGAGCCGTCCGCTGCTTTCAGGCATCGTGGCTGCAGGACTTGCGCTTGGACTGCAGTTCTCGTACGGCCCATTTCTTTCACCGCTGCCCAGGCTTGTAATA
>VBOG01000122.1 GCA_005877815.1 Nitrospirota bacterium | reverse complement strand
AAGATGGATGTTCGCATCAGAAAGTCAGACACGCGCGCGACCGCGGCTTCCAAAGACCTCCAGACGGTGGCGACCGAGATCGTCATGAACTATCACCTCATGCCGGACAAAGTGAACAAAATCTACCAGCAGATCGGCCTGGATTACGAGAAGCGGGTCATTGACCCATCGGTTCAGGAAGTCGTGAAAGGCGTGACTGCAAAGTTCACGGCCGAGGAGCTCATCACGAAGCGGCAGATGGTGAAGGACGAGATCAAGACCGCCATGCAAGCCCGTCTGATCAACAGTTTCATTTTCCTCGATGAGCTGAACATTACCGACTTTCAGTTTTCCAAAGGCTTCAACGAAGCCATTGAATCGAAACAGACGGCAGAGCAGTTGGCACTCAAGGCGCAGCGGGATCTTGAGCGGATCAGGATCGAAGGCGAGCAGAAGGTCGTGACGGCTAGAGCTGAGGCCGAATCCCAACGCATCCAAAAGGAGACCATCAGCCCCATCATCCTGCAGCTCCGCGCGATCGAGAAATGGGATGGAAAATTTCCACAAGTCATCGGCGGCGGCGGGGCGATGCCGTTCATCAATATTGATGCCGGCAGCGTGAAGAAATAAGGAACCTGCATGAATACCACAGCGCCCAAATTCCAACGGCAGGATATTGGCTCGGCCAACGTGCGGTTTCCCACTGGGAGCAGCATGCCGGATCCGTTGGATGTCGCCGTCGATCCCTATGGAGGCACGAAACGCACCAAAGGGACCAACGTCAAGGGCTTTCAGGCCTGGCCGCAGAAGTCCGGGCCTTTCCCCGGCGTCCTCCTCCTCCATGATTGGTGGGGCCTCACGAGTCATGTCCAGGATCTGACCTTCCGGCTGGCGCTCCATGGGTTTGTCGCGCTGGCGGTGGATCAGTACAGCCGCACTGGTGGAGCTGTGGCATCCGAGGCCGGCCATGCCCGCGAGCTCATGGGCAGACTGAATCACCAGCACGTCATGCAAGATCTCCTGGCGGCGGTGGAATATTTGAACTTTCAAGACTACGTGAAAAAGAATCGCATCGCCGTCGTGGGATTCGGCATGGGCGGTTCCCACGCGCTGAGCTTCGCCGGCGACCGACGCCAATTACGGGCGGCGGTATCCTTTTATGGCCACATTCCTCTCGACAAATTGGGCGCGCTCCGTTGCCCCGTGCTCTATCACCGCGCCGGTCAGGATGATTCCGTGACTGACATGGCGCTCCAGCAACTGTCACAAAAACTCGCTGAGAACAAGGTCGTCTCTGAGATTCAGACGTACCCTGACGCGTCCCGTGGCTTCTTCGATGACACGCGGCCTGAGACGTACCATGCCGACGCCGCTGCGACAGCGTGGGGGAAAACGCTCGAGTTCCTCGACCGCTACATTCTCGCCGAGCATGCAGGCTTGCGGCCGCTGACCGACAAGCAGCGCGGCTTTTAACATGCCCGCCGTCGCCCGACTCAAACGTCTGTTTTTCACCGGCTTGGTCGTCCTCATTCCCATCTGGGGGACGTTCATGATCCTCGAGACACTGTTCACGACATTGGACGGAGCCCTGGCATCATTGCTGGGGCCGCGAATGGGATTCACGATTCCGGGGCTCGGTGCGCTGATCTTGCTCCTCATTATTCTCAGCGCGGGGGCCTTGGCCTCGAACTTCGTGGGCGGGAATCTATTGAAGGCGTCGGAGGCGGCATTGCTGCGGATCCCGCTGGTGCGGGGCATCTATTCCACGTTCAAATCCGTGACCGACATTTTCGCGTTTCTCGATCGCCAGCGAGAGAACCGGGTCGTTCTACTGCCCTTTCCCCGCCTCGGACTGTACGCCATCGGATTGATGATCGGGGATGCGCCGGAAATGCTGCAACGTTCGCCGGTCGGCCGGTTGCGGCTGGTCTTCATTCCCACCGCGCCGCATCCCTTCACGGGCTATCTGGCGCTTATCCTCGAGCAGGAATTGACGCCGCTCTCCATGGGTTTCCATGATGCGATGAAGATGCAATTCTCCTGTGGCCTGTACCTGCCGGCTTCCACTTCCCACTAGCATTCTTTAAACGTCTTCCAGTTCAGAAATTCACGATCTCGGTAGAGGGCGGCCACGTCCACGGGGACCGGCACGTGCAGATGCTCGAGTCCCTCGGCCACGGCCTTCAGCGGGAGACCGACGGCCGCCAAATAATCTCCGGTCAGCCCGGCCACTAGCTCTCGTCCGCCGCCTTGTAATGAATAGCCACCCGCTTTATCGAACGGATCTCCACTGGAAACATAGGCTTCAAGCTGCGCGTCGCTAGAGGCCGCCATTCTGACCCGCACTATCTCCACGCCTTCGTAGCGCCTGGAATCGCCGGTACGAAGAATAACCACCCCTGTCACAACTTGGTGTTCGCGGTCGCGCAAGCGCTTGAGAATGACCCGCGCGTCCGATGCATCACGAGGTTTTCCGATCTTCTGGCCGTCGAGATTGATCAGCGTATCGCTGCCGATGACCACGGTGCCAGGGAACGCTGCGGCGAGCGATGCGGCCTTCTTCTCTGCCTGATACAGCACCTCGCGCTCCGGTAGGCGGGCATCGGACGTGATTTCAGCCGAAGCCGGCGGGATCATCAAAAACGGCAATCTCAGGAGCGATAGAATGTGATAGCGGCGGGGCGATGTCGAGGCGAGAAGGATCGTCAACAACGGCCTTTCAGATCGTCTGTAATTCCATCCAGGACTTGTTGAACATCTCCGGAACTGGTGGCCTTGAACATGCGCGCGCGGACCTCAGCGGCGCCGGGGAACCCTTTGCAGTACCAGCCGAGATGTTTCCGCATGGCGGCAAAACGAGAAGAGCCGCCGAGCGTTTCGAAATGCCGGGCATGCTCGAGTGCCACGTTGAATCGCTCGTCAAGATTCACCTCGCCGACCGGCGACTGTCCGGTCGGCCGTTGCATTTCTGCCCTCGCCCATTCCTTTTGCTGGAAGATCCATGGATTCCCCAGGCAGCCCCGTCCTATTAAGACACCATCGACATGGCTTTCCCTCACCCGTTCCACCAAGTCGGTCATGCTTTCGACGTCACCGTTTCCAAGGACCAGCGTGGAGGTCTCATGCACGACCTTCGCGGCCCTGGCGATGGCGTTCCAGTCCGCCTGTCCTCGATACATCTGCGTCAGAGTGCGGCCATGGATGGAGATGGCTTCCACCTGCTCCTGGAGCAGCGTGGCGACCCACTCCTCAATCACAACGCTGTCATAACCCAGTCGCGTCTTCACCGTGACCGGCAAAAGAGGCCGATGCTTCTCGAAGGCAGCCGAGGGGGCGCTCTTCGCCATCAGCTTATGCACGACCCTGGACCGCAGGCCGATCGTCTCGATCCGATGGCCCGACGCCCAGTCACGCACACCACACTGCACCGCGCGGATGATTTCCTTCGCCAGAGGCGGGTTTTTAATAAGAGCCGCCCCGCAGCCCCTGGCAGAGACGTTCTTCGAGGGACAGCCCATGTTGATATCAACCCCATCGAAGCCAAGTTCGCAGATGACTTGGGCCACCTGATAGAAGCGGTCGGGATCGGCACCGTAGATTTGCGCGACAATCGGACGCTCGATCTCCGTATAGCAAAGCTGTTGCCACGCGGAATCGCTCCCATGGCACACCTCTTCGACATTGATGAATTCCGTGAACTGGAGATCCGGTTTTCCATACCGGGCCACGATATAGCGGAACGCCGGATCGGTCACTCCGTCCATCGGCGAAAGTCCAATAATAGGGTGCAAAATCCGGCGCCAAAAGTTCATGTTGGCGATGGTAGCATGGCAAGGAACGCCGCGCGACCCGAAACATTCGCCAGTTGAGTCGAGCCTAAAACCCGGCCGCGAAACTTGAAGATCTCCCTCAAAAGTATTACACTTTCAACTTCGCTCCCAAATCCTTCTGAAATATAGGAGGCCTCAAAAACCATGCACCCCTGCGTGAGATTGCTCTTTCTATGCCTCGTAGTCTCTGTGTGCGGCGCCAATCATGCCTTGGCATACAGTCGGAGCGATGTTCCTCGGGAAGCGCCAGAGTCGCGACCCTTCACCGGGCAGGATGAGGCAAGGGCCTTGTTCAATACAGGGGTAATGTTCGACCGAGGACGCGGGGTGCCCCAGGACTATGCTGAGGCAGTGAGGTGGTACCGTTTGGCAGCGGAGCAAGGGCTTGCGGAAGCGCAATACAATCTTGGACAGATGTTCGCACAGGGATATGGCGTGACGAAAGACTCGGCGATGGCAGTGTATTGGTATCGGCTCGCCGCCCAGCAGGGCCTCGCAGCCGCGCAATTTAACCTTGGGATGCGGTACTACCGCGGTAACGGCGTGCGCCAGGATTACGGCCAAGCGCTGGAATGGTTCCGCCTCGCCGCCGAGCAGGGCGATTCCCAGGCTCAGAACAATCTGGGAGCCATTTATCTGCTCGGTATGGGCGTGTCTCGCAACTACCGGGAATCCGTCCGTTGGTACCGGAAGGCGGCCGAACAAGGTGAGGCCATTGCTCAGTTCAATCTCGGCAACATGTATGTCCAAGGTCATGGGGTCGCGAAAGACTATGTCCAAGCCCATCTCTGGCTTAGTCTCTCCGCGGCGCAAGGCGACGAAGATGCCCTCAAACTGCGTAACCGGATCGCCCGTCAGATGACGAGTGCGCAGATCAGCGAGGCAGAAAGATTGGCGTGGGAGTGGAATCCGCAACCCTAAGCTCTTTCCCTCAACCCCCCGGCCAGCCGTCCGTTCTTACTTCTTTCCATTCACAATCTCACACTGCACCACACTAGCGGCCTTCGAAGCACACGTCGCGCAACGGCTCCGTTCCTTATCTTTAACGAATGGTTGGGAGCGTTTGTCTTCCCACAAATAAAAACGGCGGCCCTATGCAGGGACCGCCGTTTGTCACGACGATGCGGGTGACGTTACGCCGTCGCGGTCTGCTTGCGCCGCCAGATAGCTAGTCCAGCCAAGCCACAGCCGAGCAACAGCCACGTGGAGGGTTCGGGGACGGCTGCAGGAGTTCCACCAGCAGGGTCATCTATCACACCAACATTGGTCAGCCACCACATGCCGGGAAGGTTATAAGAAGCAAAGGTTAAATCTGCGGGTACGGGCGCTCCTGCCACAGTAAAGCTATAAGCTGTAGGGCCGAAATCGGATTGGTTCATCAAGTCCAGAAGCGTTACACCGCCAAAAGATACCTTGAACTCTCCGAGTGGGTCACCGCCCCAGTTAAAGTTCGTAAGCGAGAAAGTAATATGATAGAGCGCCCCTGTTTCTGTTGAAATCGTCTGAGATAGGCTTAAAAGATTAAAAGGGTCTGTGCTTCCACTCCAAAATCCTTGCCATACCGACCATGAATCTCCCGGCTTATTTACGCCCGTACCGGAAAGAGTCCATCCTGTCAGGTCACCGGTCTCGAACCCGCTATTGACGAGGCATTCTGTAGTTCCACAAACCGTGGCGCCAGCCATTGATCCCATGCTTAGCACCGCCAGGGTCAGAATCCCTATCAGCCCGAACAGTTTATGTTTCATGGCCATCTCTCCATCTGTGTAAATGCCAGACTCTCACCTAGGGTTAAAGCAGGATTGAAGCCAGAATGGCAGGATTCCATTAACCCACTAATTTATTAATTAAATTTACCCATTCAGAAGGTGAAGCCACTCTTAACTGTCAAGGTGAATTGACAGTCGTTATCGCACTGGGTTGTGAAGTTATTTAACAGTTCCAAATGCTTAGGGTGTTTTGATCAGAATTAGGCTAAGACGGCGGTGCAAATGAGTGTCACAAATTTTTTCAGGGTAAAACTTTCATAAGTTATACTCGGCAATCAAAATTTCGCAATTCCAGCACCGAGAGCGGCGGTGTTCGCAGGATGAAATCTCAGCGACGCACGTTCCCTCCTGGCCTCGAATGTTTTGCGGCAGCATGTGTCGACAAGTTTTTCATCGCGAGTTGACTAACCGCCTTAATCTTACTACCCTGGCCCCAAGCTTAAGAAAGTATTAAGGAATGGTTCTACCCTGGTTGGCGAAAAAGCTTCGCATCGAACGGCTCGGCGCAGTCGTCGCGATCCTAGTCACGGCCGTCATGCTCATCGTCTTCTGGTTCGACCCCTTAGCCAGATTCGAAGATGCCTCGCTCGATATCCGTTTTTTGTTGCGCGGCCCAAGGCCTGCGGGCGAGGAGGTCAAACTGGTCTTGATTGACGAGCCCAGCATCCGCGAGTTGGGACGTTGGCCGTGGTCTCGGGACAAACAAGCGCAGTTGGTGACGGCCATCGCCGATGATGGCGCCAAAGTCATCGGCATTGACGTCATATTCAGTGAGCCGGAAGTCACCGAATACCTCCATGCGTTGCGAGAAGTCCGTGACGCGGCGGATGCCGAAGCGGCTTCGCCTCGTTTGAGAAATCTGCTCGCCCGCCGCATTGACGCGGCCGATACGGATAGCCAGTTCGCGCACGCGCTCGCACGGGCTGGAAACGTTGTGCTTGCCCTGCCCTTGCTCATCCCCGAGGATTCCAGCCGCCAGTACACTCCACAATTCGTCCAAGCTCCTTCCTACATTAAAAAAGCGGAATTCATGCTGATTCGTGACTCACGCAATGGAGAAGACCTGGCGCCCTACCGTGCCATAGACTCGGTCCCCCCGCTCAAGGCATTCGCGGACAGTGCCATCAGCCTGGGACATGTTTTCACCGTTCCGGAGCGCGACGGTGTGACGCGCTATGAATACCTCGCGCTTCGCTACGGCAGTGGGCAAGACTATTTCCCGTCTTTGGGCTTGGAAGTGGCGCGCCTCTACCTGGGTGTCCCAAGGGACCGGATGTCTGTAACCCTTGGAGATGGCGTACGGCTCGGACAGATTTTCATTCCGCTCGATCAAAAAGCCAGGATGCTCATTGACTATGCCGGGCGCGAGCAAAGCATCCCACACATATCTGCCACCGATGTATGGCACAAACGATTTCCACCCGGCAGCTTCAAAGGCAAAGCGGTCCTGATCGGCACCTCTGCCCTCGGCACGTACGATCAGAAAGCGACGCCTTTCTCAGCCAATTTTCCTGGCGTCGAAAAGAATGCGACGGTCGCGGAGAACATTCTCCATCAACGCTTCGTTATGAAAAGCATCTGGATGGGCCCGCTGGACTTTGGATTAATTTTACTGGCCGGCTTGGGGCTCGGAACGACC
>VBOG01000121.1:589-4771 GCA_005877815.1 Nitrospirota bacterium | reverse complement strand
ATCGTATGCTTGTAGGCAAGTCAACTCCTTTAAAGGCGCAGGCGCTCGCATGAAAATCTCCCGTCGCATCAGTCTTGTGATTCCGGTGTACAACCAAGTCATGCATACGATGCAATGCTTGGAATCCCTCCTCCGATTGCCTGAACAGGCCCATGAACTGATCATCGTCAATAATGCATCGACCGACGGGACAGCCCAATATCTCAAGGGGATCAAAGCGCATGTCATCACGAATGCCACCAATCTCGGCTGCGCGAAGGCATGGAACCAAGGCATTCGGGCGAGCCGTGGCGAAGTTGTCGGAATCCTGAGCAACGACATCGTGTTGACACCGGGATGGATGACGGCCTTGCTCTCTTTTCTAGATCGCACCGGACACGGAATTGTGAGCCCCGCCATGCGTGAAGGGCCGCTCGATTATGAACTCGACCGATATGCCGCGGACTTCACGGCCGCCTGTCGGAAGGCCACTCGGCCCGGATTCCTCGGACCCTGCATGCTGGTCCGGCGACGGGTCTTCGACCGCATCGGCATGTTCGATGAGGCCTTCCAGCACGGGGGATGTGAAGACGCCGACTTTCTCTGGCGAGCGGGCCAGGCTGGAATTACGGCCGGCATCACCGGCTCCGCCTTCATCCATCACTTTGGTATGGTGACGCAGAAGGCGGTGAAGCAGGAAGGCTCCGCGACCTATGCGGCAAAGAACCTCGAACACTTTCGGCGTAAATGGGGCCGGACGGTTCGGGGCAACCCGCTGCAACGGCGATGGTCTGACGTGAAAGGCGCGGTGATCGAGCGATATGAACGGATACGGTACGGGCACGTCTTGGTGGAGCGGGGATAAGAGGGAGCATGCGCATTCTGATTACGGGTGGGGCAGGGTTTTTGGGCAGCCATCTCTGCCAGCGATTGATCGGCATGGGGCATGAGGTCGTCTGCGTGGATAATCTTATGACCGGCTCCATGGATAACGTGGCACACCTGCTGGGACACGCGCGGTTCGCCTTCGTCAAATACAATGTCTGTGATTATCTCCACGTCGCCGGCCCTTTGGATGCCGTCATGCATTTTGCCTCTCCGGCAAGTCCTCAGGACTATTTGGAGATGCCGATCGCCACGTTGAAAGTGGGTGCGCTCGGCACGCACAAAGCGCTTGGCCTTGCGAAAGCCAAAACCGCGCGCTTCCTGCTCGCCAGCACATCCGAAGTCTATGGCGATCCGTTGGTGTCACCGCAGAAAGAGGATTACTGGGGGAACGTCAATCCGATCAGCCCGCGCGGGGTCTATGACGAAGCGAAGCGCTTTGCCGAGGCGATGACGATGGCGTATCACCGATACCACGGCGTGGACACGAGGATCGTCCGCATCTTCAATACCTATGGTCCGTCCATGCGTCCGCATGACGGCCGCGTCGTCTCGAATTTCATCGTGCAGGCGCTGGCGGGCACGCCGTTGACCGTCTATGGGAACGGCAGCCAGACACGGAGTTTCTGTTATGTGGACGACCTTGTGGAAGGCATCACGCGTCTTCTGTTCGTGGCCTCGGACCGCACCCTGGAGCAGCGCACCGATCGGCAATCATTCCTCTCGCGAACCGAGACATCCCAGAGTGAGACGGTGCACGATCCCATCAATATCGGAAACCCTCATGAGTTGACGGTTCTCGAGATCGCCCAAAAGGTGCAGGCGCTCGTCGGGACCGGCGCGCCCTTGGAGTTCAAGCCGCTGCCCGTGGATGACCCCAAGGTCCGCCGTCCGGACATCACGCGCGCGAGAAAGTTTCTGGATTGGGAGCCGAAGGTGAACCTGGAGGATGGACTCACGCGCACGATCGAATATTTCAGAAAGCGCTGCATATGAAGCTGCACTGTTTCATCTGCGCCACGGTGGTGTTCCCCGACGACCCGGTGGCGGAGCTCAAGCACCACTCGTACTTTCTGCACGCCCAAGTGGCGGCGTTTCAAAAGATGAGTGTGCAATTGACCCTCCTCCAGAACGGCTGCGAGTTTCCGTCGCTGGGCATACCCGTTCTGCGCAATCCCATGCCGAAGAGCCTGGCCTATAATTACCTCCTCTGCGATGCGAATTGCAGCGGGGATTACTGGGTCTTTTTGCCCGAAGACTGCCGGATCACATCTGAAGGATGGGAAGCCATCCGCAAGCGCGACGGACGGCCTTGTTTTTCCCTCGTCAAGGACCCCAAGTGCATCATCGGCCGCAAAGGCCTGTTTGACGGGCTTGCATCAGAGGCGCGGTCGGCGGCCGATCTTAATTTCTTAGGCAAAGAGATCAGCCACCTGCTCGTTCGGGGCGAGCTGGCGAAACAGGGGTTTCACTGCATCTCCACAGATTGGTGCCAGGTCAGCAAGGATCCTCCGCTCTGGGCGAATCAATGTTTTGAGATGATTCCCGGCATTCATCCCAATGCCAATACTCTGCGTCGCATGCCGAGCCTCGATGATTATGGGATCAGCGGGTACAAAGCCTCCGCGGCAAAGATCGAAGAGCTCTATGGAAGGATTGTCAAAGATCGGCTGGACCGGTTGGAAGCCGATGCACTCAGTTGCAAATCCCTCACCTCCGAGTACGGGCCCATCCTCACCGAAGTGCCGTACGAGCCGTAAGATCGGCATTCAATTTTCCCTTGATTCGCTCGGCACGTTATGTTCAAATCGTGAACATGGCCCTTTTGTATTAAGTGGTAGTACTGTAACCATATGAATATACAAGCCCAAAGAGACCTCCAGCTCCTTAACGAGGTGGAACGGAACGCTGCTGTCACGCAGCGATCTCTGGCACGAAATCTGGGTGTTGCCGTCGGACTGGCCAATCTCTATCTCAAACGATTGGTTCGCAAGGGTCACATCAAGATCACCACCATTCCCAAGCATCGGATCAAGTACCTGCTGACGCCTCGCGGCATGGCGGAAAAATCGCGGCTGACTTACCTGTACATGCAATATTCTCTCTCGTACTACCGGAAAATGCGCGAACGGCTGAAACATGTCTTGACGGGACTGTCCGTCGCCGGGGCAAAAAGGATTGCGGTCTATGGGACAGGCGAGCTGGCGGAATTGGCATACCTCACCCTTCGTGAAATGGACATGACACTGGTGGGTTTTGTCGAAGACAAACACGAAGGAACATTTCTCTCCTATCCGCTGTGGCCGCTCGAGGCGCTGCCGAATTGGGAGTTCGATGCCGTGTTGATCGCAGACATGGAACAGACCGACAAGATCCACGGCACATTGATCGGGCAAGGGATCGCTCGGGACAAGATCGTCAGATTGTCCCCTATGGGCGCATCGTTGTGACATAGCCTTCCCCGCCGAGATTTTTAGGGGGGATGGCAGGCAAGTCTGTAAGTGAGAGGGCGAAGCTGTGCCCACAGGAGCTGACGCGCATTGGTACGCCATACGGACTCGATCCAGGCATGAGAAGTTAGTCCGTGATCGCTTTGCCAGCCGAGGCATCGAGCATCTTCTGCCGACGGTGAAGAGGCTGAGTCAATGGAAAGATCGAAAGAAGGAGATCGAAGCGCCTTTGTTCGGCGGATATTGCTTTGCGCGATTTTCGTGGAAGGAACGGATGCCGGTGTTGACGGTGGCCGGGGTCGTGGAGATCGTGGGCGGAGGCAACGGGCATGAACCGGTGCCGGACCACGAGATCGAAGCGATTCAAAGCCTCATGTCCAGCACGCTTCGCTACGATGCCTATCCGTACCTGCATGAAGGCATGCCCGTGGAAGTGATTCGCGGACCGCTCAAAGGGGTCCACGGGATTCTGTTGCGCAAGGACAAGCGCCACCGCCTCGTGCTATCGATCCATCTCATCCAGCAAGCGGCGGCGGTCGAAATCGACGCCAGCGACGTAGTGGCGGTCTGATGACAACATATGACATTGCTATCGTTGGCGGAGGCATCGTCGGATGCTCACTGGCGCGCGAACTCAGGGGACGCTTCAAAAACATTCTTTTGCTCGAAAAAGAACGTCGCGTGGGCATTCATACGAGCGGCCGCAATAGCGGAGTTGTCCACTCGGGGTTCAATCCGAAACCCGGAACGTTGAAAGCTAAATTGTGTGTGCAGGGCAGCCCTTTACTCCGGCGGTACTGTGAGGAGCGGAAAATTCCGTGCGAGCAGGTTGGTACTTATGTGGTGGCGATCGATGAGGCGCAAGTGC
>VBOG01000121.1:0-530 GCA_005877815.1 Nitrospirota bacterium | reverse complement strand
GGATCGCGGCGATGTTTTCGCCGAGTGGGGCAATTGTGGACTCACAGAAGTTGACGGAAGCCGTCAGCCGCGAGGCGGAACAGGCCGGCGTCACAGTCGCGCTAGGGCAGGAAGTCGTCGGAATTGAAGAGGGCGCATCAGCCGTAACGCTGAAGACCAAGAATCAAAAATTCATGACGACCTTGTTGATTAATTGCGCCGGTCTTCATGCCGACCGCTTGGCGCATATGATGGGGCTTGGCCTTGACTTCCTCATTGCTCCTTTTCGCGGCGAATATTTTGTGGTGAGTTGTCCGGGACCCCCGATCATTCGCTCTATGGTCTATCCCGTCCCGCATTCTAAGGTGCCGTTTTTGGGTGTGCATCTGACAAGAACAGTTTCAGGAAGTGTCTTGATTGGTCCGAACGCGGTCCCGGCGTTCGGACGGGAAGCGTATCACTGGGGCGCCGTCAGTCCCCGCGACGTTTTGGAGATGATCCGCCATAAGGGATTTTGGAATGCTCTTATTAAGAATCGGGAGCTCGTAAAG
>VBOG01000120.1:2643-2840 GCA_005877815.1 Nitrospirota bacterium | reverse complement strand
GACCGTGGATCGCACCGGGAGTGTCCGGCTCATCATCGCAGGCGCGGACAGCGGTATTTTTACAACGGTGGCCGGCTTCGATCCCGCCCTAACTCACACGCTTTCCTTTGTGGTTAATACTACCGCCGGCATCGGATCGATTTCGAGTATCCTCTTGGACAGCTCGGCCGTAACGCTGACCGCGCCTGCCGACACTT
>VBOG01000120.1:1108-2520 GCA_005877815.1 Nitrospirota bacterium | reverse complement strand
TAGATGCGGTAAGACGAAGGCCTAAGACCATAACGTCATTTCGATGGGCTACGGCAATCGCAAGCATTATCAATGGGACGGTTCCGACTTCCGCAGCTTATTCATACTTTGATCCAGTCCTTCTCGCGCTAACTGCAAGGTTGGGTCAAACGCGAGCGCCTGCTTAAAAGCCTCCACGGCTCGTTCGTGCTGATTAAAAAACGCGAGATACCGGGCACGATTAACAAGCATGATTCTGTATGCAGGCAGGACTTTGATGCTCACAACATCATCCTTGTCGAAGCTGATCGTCCCGTCGGTTAGACCACGTGTCTGCAAATGTACGCCGCTTGGGTCATGGAAGCGGCGGTCGGCAGCGAGTTGAAAGACTAGTCCTCGGGGGAACGCTTGATAGTTTTGCACAAGCCACTGAGTCAATTCTTTGTTTTGCTCCTCCACCATTAAGACCAACTCAGGAGTAACATAAACCGGCGCAATCTCGAACTGCCTCGTGACAAACGACTGAACCATCTCCTGGAATGCAGAGGCGATCCTTTGTCTCAACACTGTGCTTTTGGTGTAAGCAGTCGGATCATGTTCCCACTGTTTGAGGTCCGCGAGGTAGGCATCAACCTTGTCGTTTGACCGCTCGATCATGCCAGGATAGGCGCGTCTCAGATAATCGAAATACCAGGAACGGCGCAGCAGGTTGACATCCACAACCTTGACATCACGACGATACTCTTCTACTTCGCGCACATAGAGCATCGGCGACGCGACTTGCCAGTCTAATGTGAGTAAGAGGCCGTTCGGTTCTATCGTGCTCAAGATATTTTCGACGTAGTCGTGGGCGACGAAGTAGTGTCTGCGATTGTTGAAGGGCCAACTACCGGCCAGAGCTATCGTCGGCAGGAACAGCACCGGCAGCACAGCTAAAATGTACAACCATCGAGCAAGCGGTCGCCCGGATAGGGCGAAGCGCAATGACCCGCGCACGCCGAATCCCGCAGCAATCGCCACCGAAAGAAAGGTCGGCAGATAGTAGGCGTCCTTGTCCTCGGCAATGTCGTAGCTGAGGGTATAAGCCAGGTCGCCAATGATAATCAAGGCGAGAAACCAAAAGGTCGTCCGGTCGCGTTTGAATGCACTCGCAAAACCCGTGATAGCGAAGGCGAGCGCCACGGGCAGCCACCACAAGCCGAATTCACGAAGGGCCAACTCGCCGAACTCCACTAACTGCTTGCCGATTATCTGCGGCGTAAAGGAGAGGAACACTTGGTACTGTCTGCCCGTGATGTGCCACCATACTTTTTCAAGGGAACGCGGATCACCCCAGTTAATGAGCGGCATACGCGCCGCGGCCAAGGGCAAATAGCTATAAACGGCCAGCAGAGCAGCGAGCGAGAGGAGCGCAGCATATAAGAGTCTCTTGC
>VBOG01000120.1:0-1081 GCA_005877815.1 Nitrospirota bacterium | reverse complement strand
TTAACGCTACCGTGACGTGATGGACGCCGAGCGCGAGCCCGAAGACGAAGGCGGCCGCATAAAGCAAAAAATCGTAGTCAGGGATGACAGGCGCCGGGCGGGTAGAATCTGGATTTGCGCTTATACGCCTTTCGTCTTCAATGATGCGTCTGCGCCACCGCAGCATCAGAAAAAAGATGATCAGGATGAGGAGCGTGTTGAGCGTATAAACTTCCGCGATTGTCGCATAAGACCAGAAGGTGCGAGAGAAAGCGAGAAGCAGACCGGAAACAAGCGCAGGCAAAAGCACCATGAGAGGATTGCTCGCTGGATCGTCGCGGGCGCCAATGGATATCTTCTTACTCTTCGAAGCAGTCTTTTTCCTAAACCCGCGCTTCAACGCCGCGAGGTAGGAACGGATAATCATTAACTCTGCCACAACCAGAGTAAGCATGGTGCAGGCGAGCGCGGCAAAAAGGGCAGAGGCAAAGTTGATCCGCAATGCCACGCTGCCTATCGGCACAAGCGATGCAAGATGGGCAAGCATAACGTACAACGGAAAGCCGGGAGGATGCGCGACCCCCAGGAAACGAGCTGCCACGATCAGTTCCCCGCTATCGACGAGAGTCACCGTTGGAGCCAGCGTCCAACTGTATGACGTTTGTATCGATCTATTTTCTCCGCCACCACTGAGCAAGCGTTTTCGCTTTCATGAAACCAGCAGTTCGGACATGGTTTTGAGGCGGCGACAAAACCTTGAGCGTAGTACGGATTACCGGTGAAAGCTTCACGATCTAACGAGAAAGTAGATGGGAAAATCCCTTCTCTTTGTTGCGGGAGAATCCCGTCTAATCACGCTTGCCTTTTCTCGTACCGGCGATCCCTTCGCGGCTCCTGTTTTTCCGAGGCAAACTTAAAGGACATGCCGTGACCATTTCCTCTCGTGGAATAGGTCAGCATATTCGGACGTGCAAACACCAAAACCTGGTAGGTTTAGGCCCGCAGAATAAACAGCGAATGCCTTTAGATCACTAAGGCTCCACATTGGACGCTCCGGGTTCTTTTGCCAAACGCCTCCGAGAGAATTCATCTCAAGCAATTC
>VBOG01000016.1 GCA_005877815.1 Nitrospirota bacterium | reverse complement strand
TCCATGATCACAATCGGAACACGGTTCGGTTCGTACGAAATCACCGGCACGCCCGGGCGATCTAAACCGGAGTCCTCGGTTCGCTAATGCTGCGACAATTATTTTTATTCCTTCAATTAGTGGTTTCGGCGAGGCCCGGCCTCGACGATATCGTCGATGGTGATGTCAACGTCCGACAATACGAACAAATCGCTTCGGGAAAAATCATTCAGACCGGAGCGAACAGTCATGTGGAATTCTCATTGGGTTGGGAGGCCTATATTCGCCTCGAAGAGAACTCCATGGCGGTTCTTGAATCGGCCGATAGAAAAATGGTCGCGGTTCGCATCGATTCAGGTTCCGCTCTGATCGAAGTTTCGGGAATTAACAAAGGCAGCCGAATCGTCGTCACGGCGGGCAACTTGAAGACAGCGATTGATTCAAAGGGCATCTATCGATTTTCGGCAGACACCGCCCAGATCCTGCGGGGAAAGTTGAAGACGTTTGATAAATCCATCGAGGTCGGCGACGGCTGGCAGCTGACAAATTCCGCCGGCGCATATCAGCGTTCTAAACTCGCTATGGATATCGAACCACAATTCAAGCACTTCATGGGCGGTCCTAAGGCGGGATTCGTGAATGCTGTCGTCGGTGAAGCTAATGTTCGCCTGCATCAGCAAGTCGAGATCGGCAAGTCCGTGGAGACTGGGCCCGCCAGTCATGTCGAGTTATTGCTTACCCCAGGCACTTTTTTTCGCCTCGGCGAGAAATCCACCGTCGTGCTCGAGGCCGACACGTTGAAGAATAGCGTGGTTCGTATGGTGTCCGGCGATGCTCTGCTGGAATGTGATGTCTTCGATCTGCAGCTCTCGATGCGGGTCGGGGTCGGTCCTCGCAAGGTCAAGATCGGATCTACCGGGTTATACCGCTTTACGAGTAATACCGCATCAATATTGGATGGCGTTCTCGCCATCGACCTCCAAGATAATGGAAAGGGCTACAGGGTCGGTAAAGGACGTCAGATTACGGCAGGCGTCGACAAGTACGATGAGGCGGCTTTAGTTGTTTCGAGCGAACCCGACGAACTCGATCGCTGGAGCGCCCAGCGATCATACGAATTGGCCACGGCGAATTTCATGGCCCAGTACGGCAATGCGCGTCCCAATTTCTTTCTCTTCCAGACGCAATCGCCAAATGATGCCGCGTGGATGTTCAGCCCGTCGCTGAACGGTTTCACATTCCTTCCCCGCCACCGATATGATTCCTACTACAAACACACCTTCGTACCGCTGATCGCGTTGTTGCCGCCGCCTCCACCTATGCAAATGATCCCTATCATGCCGCCGTTCCCTAACGGTGACCAGCGTCCGCCTGTTTTATCGGAACGAACATCGGGTCCGCCTTCAGCTCCTCCACCCGCGGAACCGCCTCCGGCTGCGCCGGCACCCGCACCGCCATCGGCTCCTTCTCCCGAGCCGCAGTAACTATTCTGCACAAATTCCCGGTCTGAGTAGTTGTTCCCGACTTTCTTGCACTCCAAAAACTCGGCCTGGTGTATCGCGCACCCTATAGCGAGCTTCAGCGGCAGGTCGCACTAAAGCTTCTGCCGAGCAAGTTCGCCGAGGATTCATACACACTGACCGACGCGCCAGCGACGCAAATCAACGTTCTGAACTGGACTGAAGAATTGAGGCGCCACACGAACAACTGAACTTTCAAACCGGAAGTCCAAGTTCTTTTGCTGCCTGCTGCTGACTTAGGTCCCGAATTTACTTCTGAGGCCGGAAGCGCCAAAGGGATGAGTCCATGGAATAAGCGGCCACGATGATCTTGCCGTCGTTTGTCCATGCGGGAGAAGGAGGATCGGCCTGCAAAGGTACTGGAATCCGTTGAACAATTCCGGTGTTCGGATCGAAGATCGCTGGAACCCAGAACCACGAGTCTTTCACTGTCAGAGGCAATACGATTCGGCCGTCGCGGCCGACGGCGCCCGGTCCGAGAGGTGTTCGTTGCGGCCGTCGAGAGTGACTTTCAACCATCGTATCCTTTCCGCTTCGATAAGTTGAATGATCAGGTTGTTACCGTCGGGAGTAATCGCGACACCGTCACCGTTATGGATTTTCTGAGGCGATCCGCCGTCAACCGGGATACTCCAAACGTCTCCTGAATCGACAAAGTAAAAGGTCTTACCATCGCGGGATGCGATGATCGATCTGATTGTTGCCGCTTTCACATCCTCTAGCCTCTTAATGATGCGGCCGTCACGAAGAGAAGCAATGGCGATGCGGCGGGTGTCGCCGCTGCCGATCATGAACGCTACCCGGTCATTGCCAACGAGCGTGGCTGGTCCGCTGGTTTCTTCGTCGGTTTCCACGAAGGGTAGTGGTTCTTTACCCGGATCAGCCACCATGAGTCGCCGCCGGCCACCAATCAGAGCTGTTATTAAGGATCTGCCCTCCGCGGTGTGAAGCGTCGCGGTGCTTACTCCGTAAGGGGGCGGCCGCAGATTTCTAAAGGCATTCAGTCGTTCCAGGTTTCCTCCGGAACTTGAAAACTTCACAATATCGGCGGGTCTGCTCGACTGCTGAACGTAAAGGCTGCCATCCAAAGCAACGTCGATTTGACTGGGTGACTGCTGCAAGGCGAGTACGGTTCTCACATGACTCGGATCATCAAGATCAATGCGCAGCACCTTTGTGAGGTCACTGTCGGCGTTCACTGCCAGGACCGACTGGCCATTAGGCATGATCGTGATGGGGTCTGCTGAGTTCACGATGCCGGTTCCTGTAAAAGCGAGATCTACCGGTATCCTCGCCACCTTCTCATTTTCAAGGTCGAGAATGTAAAGATACGTGCTTCGGTCGGTCAGCGCACCGTCCGGTGTTTGACCTACGAAAACAGCACGCGCTCCATCAGTAAATATTCGAACCGGTATGTTTTCCGTGCCACTCACAATTGCCGTAAGCGGCTTCATCCGCGCATCCCCCGTCCAGTATCTATAGATCTGATTCTTACGATCTGCGTTGATTCGAGCGACCAGCAGACCTCCGTCGGGCAGGGCTTCGGGACCCGATGCGTTTTCGAGAATCAGGCGTTCCTCGCCGCCAAGAGCAGGCACGCTGTAGATTCCGAGTGGAACATCGTAGTGGCGGGTGAAGTAAATTCGAGTTCCGTCGCGCGACCAACTGAGGCGCGAAATATATCCGTGCGTTCGGTCTCTTGTCAGAACGGTCCAGTTACCCGATTCGGGGTTCATCACTGCGACTTGAGTCAGTCCGTCGATCATCGCTAGAAAAGCGAGCGTCTTTCCGTCCGGTGAAATCCTCGGACCGAAGGCGACATTGGGACCGCCCAGTAAAGTGCCGGTCCAGCCGGCAGGAATATCGGACGCCGTCGAAGAGGTAACGGTTGCACGGTTGATGGCGACGCCAATCAGAATCCCGAGTAGTAAAACTGCAAAGGCGAGAATAGACGAGCGATACGTTGTCTTCGACGGTTCCGTAGTGACGACTGGGGAAATCGCACCAGGCGTCAGCGTTTCCCCAATCTCGATCCGTGCGTCGCCGATATCACGCAGCCGTTGGGCGCTATCGCGCTGAAGGCAACGCCGCAGAAGATCGCGGATCCGCGGAGGCAGACCTTGCGGCAGTGCATTCCAGTCCACTTCACGCGAGAGCACGGACACAATGGTGTCCGACACCGTCTCGCCGGGAAACGCCTTGCGGCCTGTCAGCATTTCGAACAGGACGGAACCAAACGCCCAGATATCCGTGCGCTTGTCGACCGTTTTCCCTCGCGCCTGTTCCGGACTCATGTATGCGGCTGTTCCCAGAATTGTTCCCGGCCGCGAGGCCGTCATCATCGTTGGGGAGTTCGATAG
>VBOG01000119.1 GCA_005877815.1 Nitrospirota bacterium | reverse complement strand
GGGTTCACTGTTCCCGGCACGAGCGCATGCCATTCTTCGTAAAACGCGCTCCCCAGTAACGCCTTGGTAAAGTAATAGCCCAGGCCCACATCGTAATTCCACCATTGGTGCTCGAGAGGCACGCCGCTCGGTCTTCCGACAACCTTCGTTGGATTTCCAATCACCGAATAGCCGCCATCCAGGAAACCCACCCAGTTCTCAGACAAGAATTTCGAGATCTCCAGGCCGGCGCCTTCGTCCCAATCCCCCGTGCCCAGTCCCTTGCTCGCGTCGGCTGTCGGCGCCTTCACATGCGCGGTCAAGCCGATGGCGGGCAGATACTCTTGTTCGTCCACAATATAGTAGCGGCCTTTGAGCATGACATCCCCGAGCCCTTCGTTCGTCGTTCGGGCCGTACTCCCCGCCGTCTGGATCCTCGTGGGCACGCCATTCACGAACGTGACGGCGCCGTTACTGGTGATGCGAACGTAGGGAACGATCAGTGTCAGATCTCCGCTTTCGAAAAGCCGACGAATCGAGAGCGGAACGTAGGTTGTGTCGGTCCGCGTGTCGGTTCCATATTTCCCGCTCATATAGGTAGCCGACAGCCCGACCTGCCAATGGTCTTTATCTTTCTGCTCTGCTTTTTCCTCGGATCCTTGGCTGGGCAAAGGACTGCTCGCCGGCAAATGCTCCGATCTCTCCTCCACCCCTTGGCTGAGGCTGAGCAAAGGACTGCTCGCCAGCAAAAAGATGCCGATCCTAGAAACAACCTTAAGCCACTTCATTCTGGATCTCCTGGCTAGGGCGTTCGTTCGAACACCTGCACCTCATTCTCTTTTAAAGAAAATCACGCACGCGATCCATTCCACTAACGATGTCCCACTAACGAGTTAGTGGACATTTTCACTGATCACCTACGGTTTTTATCCATTGCGCCTTCAGCCCACAATCGTCTTAGCTTAGAGTGCGGTAGCCCGCAGAGTGCAATTCTGCACAACACACGCACACAAGCAGAAAGGAGGAACGACATATGACGAGAATATTTCGGACTATCGGCAGTGCGACGTTCCTGCTCTCGACACTGCTGACCACCACCGCGCTGGCGCAAACCACGCCACTGGCGGGGGATATCAAGCAGGACCGTCTGGACATCAAGGCCGATGTGCAAGACATTAAGCGGGATCGGCAGGACTTGCAGAGAGACCTGCGCGACCTGCAGGCCGACCAACAAGACCTGCGGCAGGACCTCCGGTCCGGCGCCAGCTCGGAGACAATCCGGGCGGATCGTCGGGAGATCTGGCTGGACAAGCAGGAAATCCGAAACGATCGGCAGGAGCTGTTCGGCGACGCGAAGGATCTGCGGAATGACCGGCGTGACCTGCGCGAAGACCGGCAGGAGTTTGGCAAGCACGAGCGCAGCAACAAGGGCGGCGACCTCCGTGGTCTCGATCGCGCCGATGAGGTGGCCGGGGATCATGGCCAGCAGGGTCGCGATAACGCACGAGCCAAACAGGATTTCCGGAGTGACTTCGGCCACGACCGTGATTTCCGCCACGACGGTGACTTCCGCCACGACCGTGATTTCCGGCATGACCATGACTTCCGCCAGGACACAGAGCTGGCGAAGGATCGGCAAGAAATCGCCTTAGACCGCCGGGAGATCAAAGAGGACCTCCAGGAGATCAGACAGGATCGCCAGAAGTTGAATAACGACCTGCGCGACCTGTGGGCTGACAAGCGAGAGCTCCGACAGGACCTCCGATCCGGCGACTTGGACAAGATCCGGGCGGATCGGCGGGATATCCGGCAGGACAAGCTGGAAATCCGAAACGATCGGCAGGATCTGGCCCGCGACCTGCAGGACCTCCGGCGTGACCGGCAGGATTTGAAGCTAGATCTACAGGATCTTCGCGCGGACAGGAAAGATATCCAGCGCGATCAGCAGACCCTGCGGGTGGACCGGCGCGATTTCAGGCCCGACCGCCCGAAAGTCCGCCAGTAAGCGACAGGGCCATGAGGCGGGAGCGCCCCCTCCCGCCTCACCCCTTCCTCTTCGCCGGAGGTGCTATGTCACGCTGTATGACTCTCCTGCTTCTGGTGGGATTATTTGGTTTGTTCAGTTCATGTGCTGTAAAGAAACTATCTCCGGAAACATTGGCGTTACAGGCCAAGTACGGCGAACTCTTAAAGATTAAACGCTTCGGGCTGATCGCCGTGAATGTGAATGGGGATGCGGGAAAACTGGGATTGAATAATAACGACCTGACCGATTATGCAAAGCTCCGGTTCAAGAATAACTTTTCACGGGTGTCCTATGAAGAAGTGTCGAAGGAGGAATTACAGACGCTGTCCGGTGATGACGCAAAAGCCAAAAAGGTCGGAGTGATTTCATGCCGTGTGTGGGTGGTAGGCAATAATTATCCCGTTGCCTATCATGTCAGATGCGACGAGGGGAATTATAAGAACCTCTCAATTTGGTCCGATGAAATTCTCGGGTATGGATCAAAACCAAATTTACCGGAAACCGTCAAGCGAAGTATCAGTGAGATGATGGAAAAACTCGCTATTACCTACTTCAAGGTTCGAGGTGAGATGTAAACGTCCTGCGTGCCGCCCCCAAGGGTCTTAGTACAATCAAACCCGGCAGTGTGTTCATCCCCGGCCGACCGCCTGGCCGCTCATGGCCTAGCCTTCTTCCCCCCGGTTTAACTTTTTTGTTCTTCCGGTGTCACATAGTCAGTGACCATGGATTTACGCCCATCAAGGACCCGGGAGAAACATATGCGCTTCGTGCAGCATCTCTCCGTAAGCACCGCGTTGTTCCTGTTCTTGGCCGGTTGTGCAACAGGATCGGATTCTGAGCGATCTGATCAGAGAGGGCCCTATGGCGAGATCGGACACGCCTCGCTACCAACCAAGGATGCCAGGAACCTCGGCGTACCCTGGGAAAAGGATTTTGGCGCAAGCGCTGCCATAAAGACCGGCGATACCATCTATGTCGCGGCGCAGATGAGCTATGACGAGACTGGGAAAATTGTCGGTGTGGGCGATCTGGAGGCCCAGATGCGCCAGGCATACGCCAACGTGAAGAAGGTGTTGGGATACTACGGGATTGGGATGGATCGGGTGGTCGAAGAGGTCATCTTTGTCACCGACATGAAAACCGCGCTTGCCGCAGCCGCCCGAGTCAGAGCCGACGCCTATGCCGGCAGTCCCATGGTAGCCAGCACCATCCTCCAAGTCTCGCAACTCCCGGTGCCGAACACATTAGTCGAGATCAAGGTGACGGCCAAGGCGCCGCCTACGTCCGTGGAGAAAGGCTCGGACAAGAGTAGTTCGCAACGGTCGAAGGGTTCGCAAACAACCAAAGGAGGAAGGTATGAAGATCCTTGACTCTCGAATCACACGGGCGCTCGTTGTGGGAACTTTCCTGCTCGGCGTTCCCGCAGTCGTGCACGCCGACACGGATGAGGGGATGCGCCATGGCCGCTTCGAGCAACACCGCGGCATGCACGACGGGCAGCATTTTGTCAGCCACGCCATCCACAATTTGATCCGGCACGCCAAAGACCTGGGCTTGTCGGAGGAGCAGGTCGCAAAATTGAAGACGCTATCGACCGACTATAAGAAGACCAGCATTCGCGACAAGGCCGAGATGAAACTGGCGGAAGTGGATGCACGGACGCTCGCGCATGATGAGAAGTCCGACCTGTCGGCGGTCGAGAATGCGATGCGAAAGGCAGAAGCGGCGCGGACGAATTTACGTTTGGACGGGGTGAAGGCTATTCGCGCGGCCAGGGCCGTGTTGACGCCCGAACAACGTGAGCAATGGCGCTCCCGCCGGGGCATGATGCATGCTCAAAGCGGCGACAGCGGTATGTACGGCGAGACCGAACAGCACATTGCCATGATGGATGGAGCGGTCATGCCGTAAAGACCCTCCTCTTACGGCACGCACGTTCCACAAGGGCCAGTTCTTCGGGCCTGGCCCTTTTTTTTGAGTCATCCTGAATCTTTCGCTGCGGTCCTCTGGCTGGAAATCAACGTGTGGTGCTTCAACTGGCTGATGAGGTAGAGCACGATCACCACATTGCCGATGAGCGCCCCGACCCGCAAGAACGTCACCTTCTGGACGATCTCATAGAGTTCGAACGGAATAAACAGGCTCGTCGCAATCACCGTCAGATAGGCCGCCCACGCGCGCTCGAACCACAGACCCAGGCCTTCCGTGAGCTCCAGTCCCCCATAGAGAAAACTCGCGACGCTCATCATCATGATGCTGTGCGGTTGCAGCGCGTCCACCTTCAGGACAAGCGCGTGAATGAGACGAGAGTCGGCGCCCAAATTCATGGCTTCCAGGAGCTGGGAGAACAATGTGGCAATATCCGCATGGACGAGCTTGAGCAGTCCGAAACCGACGAACAGACTCAGCGCGCCCTTCAGGATTTTGATCCCGGCAATCAACACCATGCCGGCGTGGTGATGTTTGGGGACGGGGATGTCTGCGCTCATGGGAGCGGTATCTTACCGTTCCGATCACGCGCTGTCATCCTGGAGCTCTGAATGACAAGAGGAACAGTGCCGGGATATCACTATCCTGGCGAATCATTCTCGCTTCGATGGACTTTACAGCAGGAAGTAGGCCGCTCCGCCGCCGATCGCCAGCAGCGCCACGACCAGCATCACCTTCTCATGTCCGCACATTCCTGGAATGGCCTTACACGCTGCAGCACTACACATCACAGACATGGCCGCACCTCCTTGTGGGATTGATTCAAGGCTTTCGCGCTCAGAGCAGGAAGTACGCTGCCCCGCCGCCGACCGCCAACAGCGCCGCGATCAGGATGAACCTCTCATGCCCGCACATTCCCTGAGCGGACTTACAAGCCGAAAGTGAACACATCACAGACATGGCCGCACCTCCTTGTGGGGTTGATTCAAGGCTAGTCCGGCGTGCCGGCACTCGTCAAGATCGCCCCAAATGGTTATCGTCCGAATGTGCCCATCAACTGGCTCTCGCCGAGGAGATGTGGTTTGAGCGCCTCCATAACATGCTCCTTCGTCGCGCGCGGTTTCAGCTTCAGCGGAGCGTCGAGCGCGTACAGTTTGAAGTAATACCGATGCGGCTTTCCCGGAGGTGGGCACGGGCCCCCATAGCCCACCTTTTTGAAGTCGTTGACGCCCTGGCTAGCGCCTCCCGGCAGCGTCTCCTCAGGCTTGATGCCTTCATCCAATCGGCGCTGGCTCGCGGGCATGTTGTATATCACCCAATGAACCCATGTGCCGTTGGGCGCGTCGGGATCGTCCGCGATCAGCGCGAAGGTTTGGGTCTTGGCGGGCGGATCGTCCCACTGCAACGCAGGCGACATATCCTGCCCCGAGCAGGTGTAGGTTTTCGGAATCGTTCCGCCTTCTTTAAACGCGGTCGTTTTCAACTGGAATGCCATCGTCGTACCTCCTTGTCCCGATCAGGATAGACCGGTATCCGCGCCAATCCTACCCGCCACAAGTTGCATTCAGACTCGCTCCTTGCGCGGCTGTCATCCTGAGCACCAGCGAAGGAGCTAGGTTGGCTATTCGCGTAATCGCAGCGTAAGCTCCACACGCCATGCATGCTCTCGAATTGAAGATTCCCCCCGTTGTTGTTATCGCCGTCGTGGCGGCACTGATGTGGCTGGTTTCTTGGGCTGTACCCGGATTTGGGTTCACGTTTTCGGCAGCTTATCTCGTCGCACCAATTTTGGCTGTTGCAGGCATAGCGATCAGCGCGTTGGGCATTGCATCATTCAAACGAGCAGGCACAACCGTCAATCCGATGAAGCCTCAATCATCATCTGTATTGGTCGTCTCAGGAGTCTACAAGCTGACACGCAACCCCATGTATCTCGGCTTCCTGCTGGTTTTGCTCGGGTGGGCCGTGTTCTTGTCCAATGTGCTCGCCTTCCTGCTCCTACAGGCGTTTATTGCCTACATGAACCGCTTCCAAATCGAACCAGAGGAAAGGGCGCTCGCCTCATTGTTCGGCCAAGACTTTGCAGACTATAAGTCACGAGTGCGGAGGTGGCTATAAGCGGAGGGTCTGGCTCATTTTCAATCCGCTGAAATGCCCCCTTCTTGCCGTGTAATTCTTTGACAGTACTTCTTCATAAGCATATCCTAGCATTGCTAGAGTCCCACTAGCCCGCAACCGCCCGTCATTAATTACAAGGCCGTGCCGGACTGGGGCCAGAAGGCCAAGGATGTGACGGACGGACGCGGTGTCGATCATGTGATTGAGGTCGGCGGACCCGGCACGTTGACGCAGTCGATAACAGCCTGCAGGACGGGCGGGCATATCGCCCTAATCGGCATCTTGACTGGTGTTACGGGAGAAGTGGCGATCCCGGCACTGTTTTCGAATCAGATTCGTATCAGCGGGATCTCCATTGGCAACAGAGCAGATCAAGGGGACATGATTCGGGCGATAACGGCCAATCGTTTGAAGCCCGTTATCGACCGCCGTTTTCTGCTGCCGGAAATCGTCGCTGCCTTCAAGTATTACGAATCCCAAAAGCACTTTGGCAAGGTTTGCCTCGAACTTTAAGCTCTCCCCTTTGTCGACTGCTGGATGCGGCAGGCGGTGAGGTCGGCCTCGAAAGGGGGAGAAAACGGTGCCAGGAACCGTTTGCGGAGCGAGGCGGGGCGCGCGCGTCGGCTTGCCTGACAATGCAGGTATTGCTCTATCATTCCTGTTGACACCGCTCACTTGAAAAAGTAGCCTGTCCCTGATTTTCCACTCCGCGCCGGATGCTCGATGCAGGTGGCGAATTACATGATCACGACGCGCCGTTGCGCGCTGTTGTCCATCTGTCTGATGGCATTGGTTTCCGGCTGCAGCCACAACGGGAAGGAGCCGAAGATGACGTCACACGAGACGGCGAGGGCCAGCACGCCCGACACCGAACAGGAACATGCCGCCGTGCAGGCCATAGTGGCCGCGTATTTCAGCGCGCTGGACAAGGCCGACCTGGACGGCGCGATCGCGGCCTACACCCCTGACGCCGTGCTCACATTGCAGGGGCTGGAAACCGCGAAAGGCACCGCTCAACTACGCAAGGTGTACGCGGACGCGTTCAAGGCGCTGCGCTTCACCAGCACCCACACCTATGATGAGGTGCGGGTCTACGGCGACGAAGCCTTCGTTCGCACCACCAGCGGCTCGCAGACGACGGTGCTCGCGACTGGTGAGGTGATGCAGGAGCGCTACCGCGAATTCTTCATTCTGAAGAAGGTCGATAGCCAGTGGCGGATCGACCGCTATATGAACAACCGGCCGTCGAGCTGAGGCAATCTCGCTGTAGTCGTGAAAATGGGGTCAGAGTCGAATTAATCATAATGCAACGAATTGACGGTTATTAAATCGAGTCTGACCCCATTTTCCGAATGCCTCCCTCCCCTCTTGACCATCCCACTCTAAGCCAACGCTACTTCTTTCCCCGCCGGGCCGCGCCTCCCCGCTTGAACAAGAACTCGCCACGGTCGAGAATAGAGCAGGTGACAGGCTACTTTGTTTGGTGAACGGAGAGGAGGCTGTTATGCCGGATAGCGTATACAAGATCATCGAGTTGGTCGGATCGAGCACAGTATCGTGGGAGAAGGCAGCGGCGGCGGCCGTCGAGCGTGCAGGACAGCACCTCCGCGATCTCCGGATTGCAGAGGTCGTCCAACTCGACATGCATCTCAAGGACGGCAAGGTGGAAACCTACCGCGCCAAACTGAAGGTCTCGTTCAAGTACCAAGGGTAAAGGGAAGATTGAATCGGGCTCTGATTGAACAGGAACTCGCCGCTGCCGAGGCCGCGTCGAAGGACGGTAACGAAGGCAAGGCGCGAGTCTGTGCCCGGCGAGCCGTGGCGCTCGCCACCGGGGCGTGGCTGACACGTCATTCTGAGCTGACATGGCGCGGGGATGCGATGGAACATCTCCGTCGCATTCAGCAGGAAGCATCTTTTCCTCTTCCCATCCGCCAGGCGGCCGAGCGATTGACCACCACAGTGAGCAGACGAGAGGTGGACCCGTTCACGACTGATCCGGTCGCCGATGCGAGAGTCATCGTCGAATACCTCACCGCCAACACCGAAGAGAAGACGTGAAGTGAGAAGACAAGGAGTTAGGAACCGTTGTCACTAGGCGGCGCGCGTAGGCATCTGCCACTTTACTTCTGCTCTGGTGAGCGATACCCTCTAGGTCCTAATTTATTATCCGCCAGTGTGCCCAACCTTCGGAAGGAGTCAGCCATGTCACTACTCATCGTCGCGATCATTGCTCTGACAAGCCTAGTCGGCGTGTTGCCGGCCGGGGCGGCACAACGCAGCGTTCCGCAAGTGGAGTACTCGGCTGACTCGATCAGTCAAACAGAGGACATCACCATGCAGGAGCATGTCTATGTCACGCCGACGAAGGAACGCCATGAAATGCAGGGCGGGGCCAATGCCGAGAACCCCATTCGGATTTTTCGGAGAGACACAAAGGTCATGTGGCAGCTGATGCCGTCCGAGAAAATGTACATGGAACACAAGATGGGACAAGGTAATCCGAGGGAGAGGGATATGTCGCAGTGGGATTTTGACGAGACGGTGATGGGCGAAGAGGTGCTGAACGGTATGAAGGTGACCAAGTACAAGACCATCGCCACGAGCTCGGACGGAAAGAAGTACGGTGGCTTCTCCTGGCGGACGAAGGAAGGCATCTCCATCAAGACCGATCTCCTGTACAAGGAAGGGAATGAGAAACATCGGATGATGACGGAACTCAAGAACGTGAAGATCGGCAAGCAGGATCCGCAATTGTTCGAGATTCCCCAGGGATATACGAAATTCGATATGGGCGGCATGATGGGCGGCGCGATGGGCCGGGAAGGCATGGGCCAGCCCGGGATGAACAGGCCCGCCAGGCCCGGAATGAACAGGCCACCGGAAGAGGCCCCGGCGACTCCTGAGACGGTGCCGCCGGCCGATGACCGGTCGGATACGGACAAGGCTAACGACATGATGAAAAAGTTATTCGGGCGGTAGGTCGCCGTGAGAGGGCTTGCGCGCGGGCGCGTGTTTGTGGGCCTGGTGCTGATCGCCTTGTGCGGAGCCAGGGGCCACGACGCGCTTGCCGAAAACGCTCCTGTCAGGCCGTCGATCAAGGCATCCGCGTTGTACATGGTGGATCTCAAGTCCGGCCGCGTCCTGTTGGAAAAGAATGCGACCCGCCGGCTTCCACCGGCCAGCCTCACGAAAGTGATGACGGCGCTGGTGGCGTTGGAAACAGCTTCTCCGCACGTGGTGACGATCGATCGCCGTGCGCTCCTCCATCGGTCATCCCTCAAGTTACACGCCGGCGAGCAGTTCCTCTTACGCGATCTGCTCACGGCGATGCTGGTTACCAGCGCGAATGATGCCTGCCAGGCAGTCGCCCTGCATGTGGGGGGCGAGGCCGACCGGTTCGTCACGATGATGAACGAGCGGGCGCGTGCGTTAGGGCTGGAAAATACGCATTTCGCCAACGCCTGCGGATTCGACGCGCCCGGTCACTACTCGACGGCGGCGGATTTAGCCAAGCTGACGGAGCAGGCTCTGCGAGCCCCCGCCTTTTCCATGATGGTCCGCACCGTGACGCGCGACATCGCCAGCGTAGACGGCACGCGCCACGTGCCGCTGCACAGCACGAACGAGCTGTTGCTCGATCCGGACGTCACTGGGGTGAAAACCGGCTATACCAGCAAGGCCGGGCGATGTGTGATCGCCAGTATGTTCAAGGACGGACACCAATTGTTGCTCGTGGGATTGAATGTCATGGATCGGTGGGAACAGGCCACACAACTGCTGCGGTACGGACAGGCGGTCTTGCGAGCCGGGAACGAGTGAGACCGCCTCTTACTGCCGTCCCACGCGGTGGAGATACGCGTCGCGAAGATTCTGCTGGGCGAGCGCATAGTCGGGGTTCAGCCTGGCCGCGATGCGGAATTCTTCGATGGCCCGGTCCCAGTCGCCCCGCAGGGTATAGGCATAGCCGAGGTTGTTATGCGGCCTGGCCTTGTGCGGTGATTTCTCGACCGCGTCGGACCAGAGAAGGACCCCATCGCGGTAGAGGACGTTCCGTTGATATGTGAACAGGCAGAGTCCCATGACCACCACCAGTGCGAGGCTGCCAGTCATCTGGGCGATTCGCGGCTTTCTGAGGACCGTCGCAAGCCATTGCGTCACACGTGAGCCGATCATGACGACCACAAGCAGAAGCCCGATCGAAGCCAGGTAGAGGTTGCGTTCGCTCAACAGGTCGATGCGTGGGATGAGACTTGTGGGGAGGAGCTGAACGAAGAACCACGCCACGCCGAACGTGAGGAGCGGAAGGCGCCGCGCCGTGACGAGGGCGGCGATGATCAACCCACAGAACAGCAGCTCCGGCAACAGCCACTGGAACAGCGAATGGAGCACCGGAAGGTCGTGATCGAAGCTCTGTTTCCAGGGACAAAAGAACAGCAGGACCGCATAGGTGGCGGCATTGAGTTGACTCAGCACATTGTCCCATAGGGGACGAATGCCGACACTGAACTGCGCGAGGGCGGTGTAGCGAGGGTGCCTCCATACCGCGAGGCCGACGACGAGCAGGATGAGCCAGAACGGCAGATGGTGTGAACGAATCGCGGCGCGAAGCGAGGCTCCTCTGAGCCGGCGTATCAAAAGATCCCAGAGCAGGAGGACGAGCGGAAACGTGATCGCCGTCTCTTTCGAGGCCAGGGACAAGAGAAACGCTGTCACGGCACCGAAGAGATACCACCGGGAGACACGGCGATCGTCCTCGTACTCGATTCGCTTGATAGAGAGGAAGAGCGCCAGGAGGTAGAAGAACGCCATGAGGCCGGACGCGCGCCCGGAAATGTAGGTGACGGTTTCGGTTTGGATCGGGTGGATGAGAAAGAGCAACGCGGTCCAGAACGGGACATGCCGGGTCTCCTCCGTCACGGCCAAGGCGAGTATCCGGTAGACGAGGAGTCCGGTGCCCAGGTGGAGCAGCAGATTCAGCAGATGGTAGCCGGCCGCGCTGTTTCCGTAGAGGGACCGATCGACCAGGAACGTAGCGTACAAGACCGGGCGGACCATATGATCCAGGTGGCCGATGAAGGTCGACCATCGGTCGAGGTGGGGATTTTCGAGAATCGTCGAGGAGTCATCGAATTGGAAGTCGCCGTGAACGACACCGGCATAGGTGACCACGGTGACCGTGAGGAGAAGGGCACAGCAGAGCAATGGGCGAATCGTGAGACGATCCACGGCGTGGTTATACTGCATCGGGCGTTGATGGTACAGGGGGGACTATGAAACTCTTCAGATTGATGACCTACAGTCTGCCGTTGGTGGCATTGCTCTGGCTTCCTTCCAGCAGCGTTGCGCAAGGGTCACAAAAACCTTGCGGCTGCACGAACCAGGACAAGGCGGATCTGGAACAGCGTATCAAGAGAGTGGAAGCCGCCATGAAGGAATACGACGCCCTGGTTCAGGAGTGGGAGCGCAAAGAAAAAGCAATGGGCGAATCGTGAGACGATCCACGGCGTGGTTATACTGCATCGGGCGTTGATGGTACAGGGGGGACTATGAAACTCTTCAGATTGATGACCTACAGTCTGCCGTTGGTGGCATTGCTCTGGCTTCCTTCCAGCAGCGTTGCGCAAGGGTCACAAAAACCTTGCGGCTGCACGAACCAGGACAAGGCGGATCTGGAACAGCGTATCAAGAGAGTGGAAGCCGCCATGAAGGAATACGACGCCCTGGTTCAGGAGTGGGAGCGCAAAGAAAAAGGTACGGGCGAATCGCTCTTGCTCAACCCGACATTTCGAAAAAGCGTGCAGGATTCGGTCTGGTTCAAAATGAAGAATATCAAGATTCGTAATGCCGTCGATTACAAGGCCGAAACGGATGCGACATGTAAGGTCACGATCGACCCGGCGGCCTCTGCCTGTTTGAGAGGCTCACTCGAGGACCATGAAGCGGTGCACAAGAAAGAGTGTGACAAGAACAAAGGCAAGGATCTCATCGATTGGCGTTTTACCCAGCGCGTGGTGGACTACATGAAGGAAGAAAAGGCGGGGTATCAAAAAGAGTTGGAACGCCTGAACGATGAATTGAACAAGCAAAAGAATTGTCCCAAACTCGATCGAAGCGCTCAACAGCTCTTGGAGCAGGCCGCGGCACAACAAAAACGGCTGGATCAAGCTCAGAGTCGCGTGGGAAAGTATACGAAGAGTTTGAAATAATTGTCCCTCATGGTGCAGGAGGAAGACCCATGAAGATGCATTTGGCATTCATCTCGGTTCTGGCCACTGCCACATTCCTTGTCGGTCCGGGCGACGTTCCCCTCCCGGCTCAAGCGACGTCGCTAGGAGGCGACGGAGGAGACGCCGGGGAATCGTCCAAAGACGAGATCGTCACGAAGTATGTCGACGGCTGCCGGAAGCCTGCCAAAGAGGGAAATTGCGACAAGCTTCGGAAGGAAGCAGTCGAGGTATTGAAGGAAGATTTGCGTACGTTGGGTTCGTCGGCCAACCGCGCGTACATGCCTGCCATCGTGACCATCTTTAAGGGCGACGAACCTGAGTTGCGGATCGCCGCGGCAGATGCGGTCGGCATGATCGGTCCGCAGGATCAAGACGTCGACGTGTTGGCGCCGTTGACCAACGATCCGGTGCCGGACGTCAGGAACGCCGTGATGCAGATGCTTCAGCGTGGAAAGGGACCCGCGCTCACCTTGTTGGGCCAGCGGACGGTCTCGACGCGAAGAGGACTCACCCCGGACACGCTGCCGGATGCCAGGAAGCTCATGGTGCCGGTGGCGCCGGACAGCACGTATTTGTTTTATGCCAGTGATGTGGCTTTCGGTCGGCTGTCCTACACGGCCAAGAGCATGAACGACGCGACGGCATTCTTTAAGGCCAAGGCCAAAAAGGGACCCATGAAACTGGATGAGTTCCAGGAGAAGTATCGCGATCAATTGAACGACGAGCAGGAGGCACGCGATCGGGCCCAAGAAGAAAAGGCGAAGCAATTGGAGAACGTCAAGCCGGACCCCACGAACACGAAATCCTTCATGGAGTTCATGGAAAAGGTTCAATCCATACAGGGAGACCGGACCACGATGATGCTCCTCGATTCGTATCAGCCCAACCTCTTCGGAGCGCCGACGGTCTATGTCCTGGAAGAACGGCAGATCGGCCAGCGCAGCTACCCAACGCGATACGTCGTGCTCTATCAAGACCAGGCGCTCAAGCGGCCCGGCTATCGACTGTCCTGGATGACCCTGTCCGATCAGGCGATCAAGTCCGCCCAAAAGGTTTCCTCCCCCTCCCAGAGGCAGGAAGAGGTCAAGCAGGAGAAGGAACCTTCCATCGTCAAGGAGAAGAGCGAGCAGGAGAAGAAGAAGTTTAAGAAAGGACAGTCGGATCTCGAAAAAGAGCTGGGGTTCTAGCCGAAGAGAAACGTGATTGTCCTATGCCCTCTTGTCGAGCCGCCCCGCCGCCGACCGCCAACAGCGCCGCGATAAGTAGGAACCTCCATGCTCAGCTCATGTCGGTTTGGCTTCTACACCTTTCGTGTTGTTCTTATTTGGATCGGCCCCTTTTGCCTTCGTAAGGATTTCGCTGGCACATTTCTCCGCAGCCGTAATGAATCGTTGCCTTACAATGCCGGCCACGGTCATGGTCTCCAAGTCGCTCGGCTTATGCTCCGGGATGTCGACAACGTTGCACTGTTCTTGCCACAGCACCGTCCCATCCGAACTTTGAAGAAAACGGACCCGAGCTTGATATGAGATACTGGCATCAACTGACTTGCTGCTCATACTCCATTGGATCGTCTTGAAGTCCAAAATCAGTCCTGTGATACCCCGCGTTTTCAATGCTTCGATATCGTCTTTCGACACGGGTTCAGCAATGGCCTCAATCGGCTTCACGGCAAATGTATCAGCAAAGGCGGGAAGGAACTGTGCCTTAACGGATACGATCGGGTCCTCCAAACGATATTCCGCCATTGTTTCTTTACCGGCGACCGCTGCCAGATGCGCGCTCATCGCGCCGCCGATACCACCTCCAATCGCTCCAAACAGAATGCCAACGAACATGGCGCTCTTGGCTCCGGTCGTCATCACAGTGAGGCCGACAGGACCATAATGATAGGCCTTCAACTCCGGTTGGTTTTGAATCGCTGCTCTACTCGTCTCGGGAAAAGGTTGCGGCTTACTCGCACAGGCGGAGAACAACATGATACATGCAGAAAAAGACGACAGTAAAACACGACCAGTGTGTTTGCCCATGGCGACACCCTCTTTTGTCTATGCTCGGCCCTTAAGAGGGGATATATAAGCAAATGTCTTAGGTGGCGATAGCCTACAAAAGGGGGATGCCCTCACTCAGCGCTCTTTTCGTGCCAATCCGTTTTTCTAGCCAAGCAGCGATAAATATTCCCCTTGAGGGAAAGATTTTGTCTCTTAACTGTAGGGGCGATTCACGAATCGCCCCTTCCATCACACAAAGTTTTTGCAGATTTCACTTGTTTTGTTGACAATTCTAGTACGGCGACGTATTAACCGTTCCACACAAAACCCGTCGAGGATATACGTGCGAGCTCTTCTGGATACCAACATACTGATCCATCGAGAAGCAGCTACAGTCGTGCGACAAGATATTGGCATCCTATTTAACTGGCTTGACCGTTTAGCGGTTCAGAAGTGGGTCCATCCCGTCAGTGTTGAGGAAATCTTCCAGCATCAAGACGATCGGGTACGTCGCTCTTTCGCCGCCAAGCTGGCTTCATACCACACAATCCAGGCGATTGCTCCGCTAACTCCTGAAGTTATGGCAGTCAGCCATGCATTAGATGTGACCGATAATGATCGGCGAGACTCCGTCATTTTGAATGAGCTTTATGTCGGACACGCAGATATTCTTATAACGGAAGATCGTGGTATTTCCCGGAAAGCGGAAGAACTTGGAATCAGCGACAGAGTTTTCACGATTGATGCGTTTCTTGAAAAGGCAGCCGCAGAAAATCCAAACTTAATTGATTATCGCGTACTCTCAGTCGCCAAGAAATTATTTGGTGATGTCAGTCTGTCGGATCCATTTTTCGATAGCTTCCGAGTTGATTATCCTGAATTCAAACGTTGGTTCGGGCAAAAGAGCCAAGAACCCGCGTATGTCTGTCTCGAAGAGAACAGGATCGTTGCCTTTCTCTACCTTAAGGTCGAGAACGAGCGCGAGCCATACCCGGACATTGTCCCTCAGTTTCCAGCTAAGAAGCGGCTCAAAATTGGAACGTTAAAAGTTGAACTGAACGGTTTTAAGCTCGGCGAGCGGTTCCTAAAGATCGTTTTCGATAACGCCATTCGACAGCGAGTGGATGAAATCTATGTCACGATTTTCCCCTATTCCATCGTTCAAGAGCGTTTAATACATCTCCTGGAGGATTTCGGGTTTATACTATACGGAGAGAAACGCAATGCCTATGGAAATGAGCAGGTGTATGTTCGAAATATGGTTCCTGTTGTTGACGCACAAAATCCCCAGCACACTTTTCCTTTTGTGAGTCGGTCTTCTCGAATTTTTCTCGTTCCAATCTATCCTGAATACCATACCGAGCTTCTCCCGGATTCCATCTTGAGCAATGAGTCACCGTCAGATTTTGTTGAGCATGAACCGCATCGAAACGCCATCCGAAAGGTATACATCTCACGCTCGTATTTTCGTGAACTGCACTCAGGGGACGTCATAGTCTTCTACCGTACTGGAGGGTACTACCAGTCTGTCGTAACGACACTTGGTATCATTGAAAACGTGCATCGCGATATCGCAGATGAAGCGCAGTTTCTAAGACTCTGTCGCCAGAGAAGCGTCTTCTCCGATGAAGAACTTCGTCAGCAATGGCAGTACCGTCAATCGAATCATCCGTTCGTTGTGGATTTTCTTTATGCCTATTCTTTCCCAAGGCGACCTAATATGGAGGCTCTGATTCAAAATGGAGTTATCAGAGACGTCGAGTCGGCACCGCGCGGGTTTGAAAGGATTACAGCGCAACAATTCGAGACCGTCGTTAGGCTCTCAGGAACAGATCCGCGCCTTATTGTCGATTAGGCCTGCATTTGCATCTGCAATTCTTAACGGCAATAAACGATTTGAATTTCGTCGGCGCATTTTCGCTCAACCGGTGGACATCATTCTTGTTTATGTTACTGTGCCCGTACAACGTATCGTGGCTGAATTCAAGGTGAGAGCTGTACTGTCCGGTAATCCTGAAACCTTGTGGAAGAGCACACATCGATACGCCGGCATCGATAAGAAAGTCTTCTTGGAATATTTTAGAGACGCAAAAGTGGGATACGCAATAGAGATTGGTGAGGTAAGACGATATGCAATTCCGTTTTGTCCAGTTAAGAGACTTGGCATTACGCCACCGCAATCGTTTACTTATCTACATCACAGCTTTAACGGTTGCATAAAGCTCAGCGGCAAGAGGTTAGTGCTCAATAAAGCACTGAACGTGAAAGCGAGAAAGGGGACGCAACTTTCTTTAAAGTAACCTCTCCCCAATAGACTGATTCTGTGGACATTGAGATCGCTGCAATTGTTATTGTACTGCTGGTGGTAACCGCCTTTGCTGTGATTCCAACTGGGGAACCAAAGCCCATAGAAGATCCTGCCTCTAAGCAACTCAAGATGCCGCGCGAACTGTTGGTGCCAAGCGATGAGAATGAGATGATGATGATTAAGAGCCTTCTGGAATCAGAAGGTATCCCGTACCACGTTCACAATGACAATTTCGGGACATTGTATCCAGGACCGGGCAATTTTGCGTTAAATGAGCGCGCTATCTTCGTGGATGAATCAGATTATGAAGCTGCCTCTGCTCTCATACGAGAAGGCAAACAAGAATAATAAGCACTGACAAGGACAACTTCGTGAAAACAAGATTGAACCGGTCGATTTTGATTGCTCTTCTATCGTTCGCATTATTCGGATGCCCGGGGGCACAGCCAAAGTACCTTGCGAAGCCGGCAGTTGTATCGGCAGATGGAACCTATATCCATGTCGCATCAGGCATGACGTTTCCTATCGCTGTCGGGGACTTCCAGCGCGTACAAGTGCTTCGCTACGATGAAGAGTCGCTGAATGTGAGTGCGGGATATAATTGGAGGGCGCCTGCAGGATTGGTAGCGGCCACAATATATGTCCATCCTTCACCGCCATTAGTTTCCATCGGATCGCCGCCAGAAGTTGTCGCTGCCGCACGAGCCAAATTGATGAATGACGAGTTTGAACTACAAAAACGGCAAATTCTGCGCGTGCACTCTGGGGGAAGACTGATTCAGGAAAGCGTAGTCTCCTTGTCTCAGGGAACCACAACATATGCGGGTAAAATGGCTACGTTCGAGTTTGAAGAGAATTTTGCCGGACGACGCCAACCCGTGCAGTCGCACATATTCTTGTTCTCTTATGTTGATGGCAAATGGACACGTTTATGAAGAACTTGCGATGGACGTTTGGAGGCTCATAAGTTCAGTCGCTCATCTAGCTGACTCCAACCCGAATTACCCATGTCTCCCTCCCCTCTTGACCACCCAACTCTAAGCCAACGCTACTTCTTCCCCCGTCGGGACGCGCCCCCTTCCATCTTCTGGATCGATTGCAAAGACGCACGCCTGGCCTGCGCCTATGTCGCGCCTCACACCGGCGCCCTGACCCTCGTGCATTTCCATGGCAATGGAGAAGTGGTGGCCGACTCCCTCCCCGACTTTGCCGCCGATCTCACGGCCCTCGGAGTCAATGTCCTCTTCGCCGAGTATCGGGGCTATGGCGCCTCCAGCGGCGAGCCGGGCATGGGTCGCATCCTTGACGACGTCCCCGAGATTGTGAAAGCCAT
>VBOG01000118.1:2498-4318 GCA_005877815.1 Nitrospirota bacterium | reverse complement strand
CATTATCTTCGGCTGCAAGCGACTATGAGTTTTCCGATTGGAATTGGCGGGCTGATAAATCTTCGATTGCCTCGTCGGAGTCGAGCGTCAAGCCTCAATCGAGTGTGATCCGGCCTTCTCTCCAGCACAAACCGAACGGGCACGAAACTCAACGACGCTGCGGTTCTTGTCTGCGCTCCGCTCGCACCCTGACACTCGGAATTACAAAATGTAACGGCTCAGGTCCTGATTCTTGACGATCTCGGCGAGCTGCTTCTGAACGTAACCGGCGTCGATGCGCACGGTTTTCTTCTTGAGGTCCGGGCCGTCGAAGGAAATCTCGTCCAGAACCTTTTCCATGATCGTGTGCAGCCGCCTGGCCCCGATATTCTCCGTCTGCTCGTTCACCACCGCCGAGAATCTAGCGATCTCCTCCAGCGCGTCGTCGTTGAAGGAGAGCTTGATGCCCTCCGTTTCCAGCAGCGCCGTATATTGCTTCACCAACGCGCTCTTCGGCTCCTTGAGAATGCGGATGAAATCTTCCACCGTCAGCGAGTGGAGCTCGACGCGAATCGGAAACCGCCCCTGCAGTTCGGGGATAAGGTCCGAAGGTTTGCTGACGTGAAAGGCGCCGGCGGCAATGAAAAGGATATGGTCGGTGCGAACCATACCGTAGCGCGTATTCACCGTGGTCCCTTCCACGATAGGAAGAATGTCGCGCTGCACACCCTCGCGGCTCACGTCGGGTCCGGTGCCCCGCTCGCGTCCGGCGATCTTATCAATCTCATCGATGAAGATGATTCCGGATTGCTCCGCGCGTGAGACGGCGATGCGGGTGACCTGGTCCATGTCCACCAGCCGGCTTTCCTCTTCCTGGATGATGTATTCCACCGCCTCGGACACTCGCATCTTACGCTTCTTGCTGCGCTGGCCGAACAGCGGAAAGCTCTTTTCGCGGACGTCGACTTCCACCTGGCGCTCATCCAGCTTGCCCTCGCGGAGCTGGGCACGCAGTTTTTCACGGGTGCGCTGGAAGTTTTCGTTGGCCACGGCCCGCTCGCTCTCGTCGGTACCCGGGCGGGTGGAGGGCGATGGCGGTGGCAGCAAGAGGTCCAGGATGCGTTCCTCGGCATTCTGTTCGGCTTTTTCCGCGACTTCCTCCACTTTCTCTTCGCGGACCATGTCGATGGAAATCTCTACCAGGTCGCGGACCATGGACTCGACATCCCGCCCAACATAGCCCACTTCGGTGAACCGGGAGGCTTCAACTTTGAGGAATGGCGAATTGGTCAGACGAGCGAGGCGCCGGGCAATCTCCGTCTTGCCGACACCCGTAGGCCCGATCATGATGATGTTTTTGGGCAGAATTTCCTCGGCCAGCTCTTCCGCAAGCTTCTGCCGGCGCATGCGGTTCCGCAGCGCCACCGCGACCGAGCGCTTGGCGGCCGCCTGCCCGACGACATACTTGTCAAGCTCGGTCACGATTTGTCGCGGGCTCAGATCGTCGAGTGTGGTGGCGTTCTCAATTGTTTCAGGCAGGTAGAAAACCATAGGTTTTTCAGGGCTGTTCTTAGCCGATGACTTGATCGTTCGCGGAATTTACTCTTCCGCGGTCCTGGTCTCTAAGATGGCTTGCGGGGCAGTTCTTCGATCATGATCTGGTCGTTGGTGTAGATGCACATTTCGCCTGCAAGGCTCATCGCTTCCTGCACGATCTCGCGGGCGCTCATTTGGGTATGCTTGGCCAGGGCGCGGGCCGCGGCGAGGGCATAAGGGCTGCCTGAGCCGATCGCCACGATCCCATCATCCGGCTCGATCACGTCCCCATTCCCGCTTACCAG
>VBOG01000118.1:0-2480 GCA_005877815.1 Nitrospirota bacterium | reverse complement strand
TCGTCAGAAACCAGCAGCATGGCCTCGAGGTGGCGTAAGGCGCGATCGGTGCGCCAGTCCTTTGCCAGCTCCACCACCGCCCGGTTCAGATTGCCGTGGTATTCCTCCAGCTTCTGTTCAAACCGGGAAAACAGCGAAAGCGCATCAGCGGTGCTGCCCGCGAATCCGGCCAGCACCTTCTCACTGTAAAGACGCCGGATTTTGCGGGCTTTCGCCTTGATTACACTCTCACCCAGAGTCACCTGACCATCGCCGCCGATCGCGAGTAGTCCCCCGCGCCTCACGCTCAGGATGGTGGTTCCTCGGGTGCGCCAACTTCCCTTCACACTATTCATCGTACCATTATACGCGTAAGCCTGACAGATATACGGAGCGCGCCGCTGATTTACTGCATGCTCGCCAGCAGCGGATCCGCGGCTGAATCCGTCTCCTCTATTTCTTGAACCAGTAAAGCAGAATGCCGTAGCCCACGCCCGCAGGATCGCTGGTCCTGGCAGCCTGAAAGATCATGAATCGCCCATCGGTCGATACGACGGGGTTTGAGGCCTTGCCGCCCTCGTAGTCGTTGAAGGATGTCAGCCGGACAAAATCTTTTCCTGTTCCATCGAGCTTCAGCTTCCAGACGTCAATATTGCCGGAGCCGCGGTTGCCGCCCAGCCATTCAGTCTGGCGGTCCGACTCAACCGAAGTGAATAACCCACCTGGGAAGATGCCTTCTACTTCGTTGTAGGTTCCGGGCGCTTTCGAAAAGTTCGTCACAGCGCCGGTCTGCAGATCAATTCCCATTACCGACGCCAGTCCCTTGGGTTCATAGCAGGTGAAAGTCATCTTCGCGTCATGATCATAGAAGTCCTGGGCTTCGAGCATGCAACTTCGATCTTTGCTTTCGTAGACCCTCTTCTTATTGATGAGCTTGGGCGCACCGCCGGAGACGTCCAGGTCAGAGACCACCAGCCGCGAAGCCTCCGGGGCGAGGTCGGGCGCCTGGGCTGCTCCTTGTGAGAAGGCAAGCTTCAGGCTTTGCTTTGAAGTCGCCGCACCCTCGCTCATCCTCTGCCCCAGCTTGACCGGCTTCGAGCCACGCCGCTTGCTCAGGAACCAGAGTTCGTTGTCGCGCGTGCGGCTGACGCGGATATTCTCAAAGTGATCAGGGCCGATGAGGATGTAATCACCCGTAACCAGGTGCATCACCCGGAGGAAAGCCGCGCCCGGCACATTGCAGGTCAGGCATTGGATGATGCGTGTCTTCAGGTCGATGACCATGGCATCGCCAAAGCTTTTGGCCATGAACGCAACCCGCTGGTTATCCGGGGAGATGTCCGCCCGCTCGCCAAAATAGGTCAGAATCTCAATGCTGGGCGGCAGGTGTTCCAGGGGATTCCCCGGCTTCCTGCTGTCCGCGAACGGCAGGGCCAGAGCGAGGAATGGAATAAGTAGGTTCATGCTGGCATCCTACCCCAAGGTTCTCGTTCAATGTCTGCCCATGGTTGGACCCGCAACGTTGACCATGTGTGGAATACGATCATTCACTGCGGGAAGCGGATGACGAAGCTTATGGGGTTCCTGCTGGTACCAATAGGAAACAGTGTAGAAGTTGTCTGAGCGATGGTTGGCATGTCCATGCTCGATGCTCAATTTGAAGTACCTGTTGAAGGGGACCGGGTTGTCCGTGTGAAAGCGATATACCATCCATTCCGCGCCACGATTATCACCGCCATTCAGCGGATTACCGTAACGCTGGAACGCAAAGGTTGGTTGAGCGGAGCCGAACGGCGAAATTCCGCACCCTCCGTAACACCAGGCACCAAGAAAATAGTCTTCTGATCCCGTGCCGATGATGCGCGGTTTAGCGCGATCATCGATGAACATCATCTCGATAACGCTCAGGGTGACTCCTACGTAGTGGCCGCGACCTTCGGTCTCGAGCATGACGTAGTTGCGGGCCCGGTCTTGGTTTAGGGCATGGTCCACTCTGTCGTCGCTGTTAGAGTTCCAGTCGTTTGTCCAGCCCTGGTTGGGCACGGCCTGGCGATATTCCGCGTAAAAATACGCCAGGTCTTCCGGCACCCTCTCATGCTTCTGCCAGTCGATGTTGTAGTAGAAGGCGGAAACTGGCTGGCTTCCTTCATTGGTAATGGTGATTCGCGCCGACTTTCGAAAAGGCATGGGGAAATAACAATTCAGAGCTTTCTGCGAGCCGACCGAGAGCGGACCAGACTCATAGGTGAAATACTTTCCCAGACCAAGCCCGAAGAAATCGCCAATGGGACTCTCTATTGCAGGCAGCGGATCGTTGTCCCAGTAAGCGCGCAGCACGATCTTCTTGAGATGATATTCCTCAGGCGTGGCAATGGTGATCCAGATGTGCGTGATGATCCCCGGTCCTGCCAGGTCCGCTATGGTGCGTTGCTCACCCGGCTTGATCGGGTGCTTCCAATTTCCGTCATCATTTCCGCCGGTAGGGTCGCTCGAGGTCGCAT
>VBOG01000117.1 GCA_005877815.1 Nitrospirota bacterium | reverse complement strand
TGCTCGATGCCGTCGATTCGCGCTCCCTCGATGCGAGCGCGGAGCAATTGGCAGAATGAGGGGGGCGTGGGTGGACTGGCATATTTCTCCCACACGAGGTGAAGGCGAGCGGTTTCCGCATCGGCCGAGATCAACAATGCTCGTGTGTGGCCGGGCCTCCGGACCTCCAGGACAATCACTTCGGGCGCCGGCTGGGAAATTTTCTGGATCACACCGCCCGTCACGGCCGGAATGAGTTCCTGAAGAACCGCAGTAATGTCGCTTGATGACAGTGGCATAAGACGTGGTCGGGATCGTAGCAGATCGATGGCGGTCGCGAACAGCCGTTTTACCCGTCACCGCCTAGCGAATACCCATTTTGGACCTCAAAAAAACCTGGTTGACTAACGTAGGGAGTCTTTGGTACAGACTTTGCTTATTTCATATGCGAGAGGGTCTATGGAAGAGTCTCTAGGCCAGCATCTTCACCAGCTTCGAGTTGAACGAGGGTATAGCCTGGAGCAGATCGCCGAGAAAACATGCGTCAATCTTCCCTACCTTAAGGCCCTGGAAGACAACGATTTTTCAAGACTTCCGCACGCAGAAGTATTCGCCAAATCGTATGTGCACGCCTACTGCGAGTATCTCTCGGCAGACGAGACCACGGCGATGACACTCTTTGCCGAAGCCGCAGGGAAGTTCTACAAGGTGGCGGAATCCGCACGGATTCCCAAGCATGAAGAGTCTCAGGCCTCTCTTAGAACCAAACTTTCCGGCCTGTACGCAAACCTCCGCGTCTTGTTCTAAGGTCGCTTTTCTTTGCCATCACCTGTCAGCTCTTCACCCTCGTTCACCCTAGCGTGAACCCTCTTCTTCAGGTACAATTGCACCCGTGCACCCGCACTCTACAAATTTGCCGGAGAGCCGATGAATCTTAAGGAGCCATTGGATCAGCTCGCAGTCCCACCGACACAGTTCACCCGACATCTGAAGTTCCCCGACCCAGCGAGTATTCGCGTCTACGACGATACGCTTCGCGACGGCGAGCAGATGCCGGGGGTGGCATTCTCCCCTGAGCAGAAGCTTGAGCTGGCGCAGCTCCTATCCGATATGGGGGTCCATGTGATTGATCCCGCCTTCCCGGCCGTGTCTGAATCCGACCGTAAGGCCCTGCAGTTGATCGTGCAGGCCCAGCGCCGCGGGACGATCCGAAAGGACATCGAAATCCTCGCGATGTGCCGAAGCCTGAAGGAGGACATCGATGCGGTCGCCGATACTGTCACCGCCGTTGGGGCCAATCCTGACGATGTGAGCGTGCTCGTGCTGTCAACATTGTCCGATCTCCACCTCAAATACAAACTTGGAAAGACGTTGCTGCGCCGAGACGGTCTTCCGGAAGACCAGTGGCTTACCCGGCCGGTCGGCTACTATCGCGAACAGAATCTCGGTCTGATCACCCATGCGATTCGCTATGCGCGCAAACGGGGGTTTTCCCGCGTCGAATTCGCGGCTGAGGACGCGTCTCGATCGGACGTGTCGTACGGTGAGGTATGGGCGAAGGCCTGCGTAGAGGCGGGTGGGACGCGTATGTGTTTCTCGGACACGTGCGGCGTGTTCACGCCCGAAGCCGTCGATCACTACATTCCGCGTCTCGTCAAGGTGTTGGGACCCGTGCCCATGACCGCGCATTTTCACAACGACTTCGGCCTCGGCGCGATCAATACCGTGCGTGCCATCAGTCATGGTGCGCTGTATGCGGGCGTGACGGCGAACGGGATCGGGGAGCGCGCTGGCAATACGCCCTTGCATGAATTCGTCATGGTGTTGAAGATGCTGTATGGCGTGGAGCTTCCGGGCTTCCGCTACGATCTGCTGACGGAACTTCGCCGCAAGATCGAACGGTATTCCGGCGTCCCGCTGCAGCCGCACGAGCCGATCGTGGGGGAAGGCGTCTTTAAGCACGAGTCCGGCATCCACACCGCGGCGATCGCGATTCACCCCGCCATCTATCAGTTTATCGCGGAAGAGGCGGTGGGCGGTGAGCAGCGGTTTGTCTTCGGCAAGCACAGCGGCGCCGCCGCCGTGGAATCTGTGCTGGCGAAGCATGTGAAGACTTTGCATGAGCATGGGGTGGAAGTCAGTCCGGAGCTGGTCAAACGCATCCTCGACCGCGTGAAAAGCCTGCGTGAGGAGACGTTACCGGAGAGGGGATACCCTGAGGCCATGGACGCGCACTACCGGCAATATTATGGTCTCGGCCTTTCCGAGGAGCGCATCGTCGAACTGGCCTTGGAAGCTGCCGATAAGCGCCGGGTCTTCTGAGATCCTTGTCGTTCTTTCGATCACCTCGTACAATCTAAGCCATCATGCACGACGCGCCTGCTCTGATCCTCCCTGAGAAATCGCGTGCGATCGGCGATGATCTTCGCCGAAAACTCGGGCGGGCAAAAGTCAAAGACGACTTCCCCACGCTCACGGCCTACGCCGTGGATGCCAGTATCTACAAGATGGTCCCCAAGGCGGTGGTGCAAGCGGAGACCGAGGATGATATCGCGGAGACCGTCGCTTACGCAGTTTCCGCGGGCGTTCCGATCACGCCCAGGGCCGCGGGCACGAACCTGACCGGCTCGGCCGTCGGCGGCGGTATCATTTTGGAGTGTGGCCGGATGAATCGCATTCTCGAGCTGAACGCGGAAGAGCGCTGGGTCCGCGTCCAGCCGGGCCTCAATCTCACCCAATTCAATAAGCAATTGGAACCACACGGGCTGATGTTCGGCCCCGACCCCTCGAGTCGCGATATGTGCAAGCTCGGTGGCATGCTGTCGAACAACTCCGCTGGTCCGCACACCCTGCGATATGGCTCGGTGAAGGACAACGTCCATGCGGTCCGCATGCACTATCCGGACGGGGCGTGGCTCAACGTCGAAGCGCTGGCGGATGGTGACCCATCGGTCGAGGCGATGCTTGCCAGGCATCCGGCGCTCTTAGAAACCGTCTCGATTGTGAAACAACATGCGGATCTTATCCGGAGCAAGAAGCCGAAGGTCTCCAAGAATAGCACCGGCTATAACCTCTTCGGGTTGGTGGACGGTCTGGAGCAGGGCATTCTCGATCTGCCGAAATTGTTCGTCGGCAGCGAGGGCACATTAGGAGTGATCAGTGAAGCCACTCTCAGGCTCGTGGATCGCCCAAAGGTGACGGCCACGGCGCTGATTCATTTCCTGTATTTGGAGGAGGTCGGCCAGGCGGTGTTCGATCTGCTGCCGCTGACGCCGATGGCGCTCGAGGTCATGGACGCCAACACCTTGAATCTGATCGGCCGTTCCGCGCATGGCGTGCCTGCGGACGCAGCCGCGACATTGTTGGCCGAATTCGACGGCAGCGCAGGGCAGGCCATGGCCGAGATCCTCGACCGAGTCAGAGACGTCTGTCGCAAATACCGGCTGTGCGAGGAACCGACCATCGCGGTCGAAAAGGAGCATCAGGAGCAACTCTGGAAAGCCCGCAACGCGCTGTATCCGACACTCTATCGGTACGACGCCAAGAAGAAGCCGATCAATTACGTGGACGACGTGGTAGTCTCGGCGGACCGGATTGCGGAGTTGGTGCAGTACCTGTCGGCGTTTTTCAAGGGACAGGACGTCAATGTGGCGATCTTCGGCCACATCGGCAACGGCAATGCGCACATCGTGCCGTTGTTGGATGTCAACGACCGGCATGATTTCGACGCGATGGTGGCTGGCTACCATGAGATCCATCAAATGGTGATCAGTCGCTTCGGCGGGTCCATCTGCGGCGAGCACGGGGATGGGCGGGTGCGGGCGGAGTTCGTGCGAAAATATTTCGGCGACGAACTCTATGGTCTCTTCAAGCAGGTCAAGACGGCGTTCGATCCGCACGGCATCATGAACCCCGGGGTGAAGATCAGCGACACGCCGTTCACGGAGCACATTGATTATGTGCGGTTGTCGAAGCCATGTGCCACCTGCGCTAAGTGCAACTCCGTCTGCCCCGTCTATGATGTGTTTCAGACGGAAGACATGAGTTCACGGGGATGGTTTGAGATCGTGACCGCGCCCGGCTATGAGTACTTGAACTCGAAGCGCGTCGTCGAGGCCTGCGTCAACTGCAAGTCCTGCCGGACCATCTGCCCGGCGGGGGTGGATGTCTCTGACCTGATCATGCAGAAGCGAGCCGAGCATCCGAATACGCTGGCCGGCGCGGTCTTCGCACTTCAGGCACGCTCGTGGTTATTCGAGCCATTCATCAGGTTATTGGGTCGGACGCAACAACTCTGGGACCGACCGATGGTACGGCGCGCCCTGGAACGCGTCCTTGCACCGTTGCTCCGCAGATTGGCATCCACGGCGAGATTGCCGGCCGACATGGTGTTGCCGCGCTTGGCGCCACGGCTCTTACGCGAGCGGTATGCCTCACTGACGGAGGAGAGCGGGTACCGCGGGAACGTCGCGTACTTTCATGGTTGCGCGGCGAATTACTTTCAAGATGGGGTGGGGGATGCGGTCATCGAGCTGCTGCGGCGCAATGGGGTGGAACCAGTGTTGCCCAGGCAGAAATGCTCCGGGACGCCGATCGAGACATACGGCCACGCGGACCGTGTGAAGGAGTACGCGCGCTTCAATCTCGAAGCGTTGAGCCGCTTCGATACCGTCGTGACCGGGTGTGCCTCCTGCACGCTCAGCCTCAAGGATTATCCGAAATGGTTTCAGGGCGACGAGCGCCGGCAGGCAGAACTCCTGTCCGCAAAAGTTCGCCACGTGTCGGAGTTTCTTGCCGGACAGCCTATGAGACAGGCTCCGAAGGGCGCCTGTACAAAGAAAGTCACCTACCATTCATCCTGCCATCTTCGGGCGGCAGGCGTCAGCAAACAGCCGCGGGATCTCTTAAAGCGCATTCCCGGCATGGAGTTCGTGGAGATGCGGGACGCGGACCGCTGTGCTGGCGGCGCGGGCACGTTTTTGGTGAAAGACTACGACACGTCGCAAAAAATCTTCGAGCGCAAACGGGCGGCGATCCTCGACAGCGGCGCCGACATCGTAGCCACATCCTGTCCGGCCTGCATGATTCAGCTCAAGAATGGGCTGCGAGGAAAAGTGGACGTCCGTCACATCGCCGAGTTGCTGAAGGATGCGTACGGGCCGGACAGCCCGGCCTGATGCGTTTCACGTTCAAAGCGTCCGACTTCATCTTTCTCGGGTTCGTGGTGGCCGTGATCATTTTCGTCACATGGCTTCCCACGCCGCGGCAGAGCAATCCCCCGACCCCGAATGACCCCCCGCATCGCAGCATCAAGCTCCAAAAGGACTGCCTGGCTTGCCATATCCAAACCGGGCAGTACCCGTTGCCGGCGCGCCACCCCAAACGCCAGGACTGCTTTCGCTGCCACCGCGAACCGACGATTTAAAGAACCGATCAGGATGCGAATGGGTCCTGTCGATGGGGAAATCGGCGGCAGGACCCGCTCCGGTCATTTAATTTGACAATACGTAGTTTGTCCAGTATACTCCCGGCAGTCATCGTCGAGACGGTCCGGCGACATTGACATTCACCATACTCCGGACCCCGCGATCGCATCGCGTTCAGATCTGTTCGGAGCGGACTCCCTCCTGATCCTGCCTCCTTCTTCTCTGACCCCGTATAATGCGATCCTTACCGAAAGGAAAGTTCTGTGCAGACGACTGTACCTAGCAGTTTTAATACCCTTGGTTTATCCGACCCGATGTTGCACGACATCGCAAGGGCCGGATTTACCGAGCCAACTCCGGTTCAAGCCCAAGCCATTCCACCCGCGCTAGAAGGCCGTGATGTGTTGGGATGCGCGCAAACGGGGACGGGCAAAACGGCGGCGTTCGTGATTCCGATGATCGAGCGCCTGGCCGCCATGCCGAAAGGCCATCCGAAAGGTCTCATCCTGGCGCCGACTCGGGAATTGGCCATCCAGACCCAAGAGACCATCGATAAGCTGGGACGAAGCCGGCGGATCTTCGCCACCACAGTGGTCGGCGGGGCGGACATGAACGCGCAGGTGCGCGGACTCCGTCAACGGCCCGATATCATCGTGGCAACGCCGGGCCGTCTTCTCGACCACATGTGGAACGGGACCATCAACCTTCAACACATGAAGATCCTGGTCCTCGATGAAGCAGACCGGATGCTCGACATGGGCTTCGCGCCTCAGATCAACCAGATTCTTGAAGCGCTTCCGGAAGAGCGGCAGACGCTGTTGTTCTCGGCGACGATGCCGACGGACCTGGCCGACCTGGCGCGGGCCAGCGTGAAGGACCCTGCACGGATCATGGTCGGCAAGCCATCGACGGCCGCCGATCGCGCGGATCAGGCCTTGCATCACACGACGCAGGAAGACAAGATCAATCTGCTGCTGAAACTGCTGGCGGCAGATCAGGATTCCGTGCTCGTCTTCACCAGGACGAAGCATCGCGCGGACCGGGTGAGCCGGGCCGTCGGCACCGCAGGCTATAAGGTGGCGGTCATCCATGGCGATCGCAGTCTCCCACAGAGACGGGCGGCTTTGGAAGGATTCCGGCGCGGGACCTTTCGGGTATTGGTCGCGACGGATATTGCGGCGCGTGGGATTGACGTGGCCAACATCGGACATGTCATTAACTTCGATATGCCGAACTGCCCGGAAGACTACATCCATCGGATCGGCCGCACGGCCCGTGTGAAAGCCAGTGGACGCGCCACAAGCTTTGTCACATCCGATGATCATGTGCAGTTACGCGCGATCGAAAAGCTTCTCGGGCAGACTGTGCCGGCAGCGGCGGGAAGCGCTCTGCCCGCGAGGTCGCATCAAGCGCGCGATGACCGTTATCAGCCTCGGCATGCCAGGCCGGGACAGCCTTCGGGGTTCAGACCCCGGCGACCTGTTCACGCCCGGCAAAGCGGTAGCCGTTAAGCCTCGCTTGGTGCCATCAGCGTGACCGTGGCGACCCCAGGGAGCTTCCGAGAGTTCCCTGAAGGTCGCCCGGGTTTGCGTATGATCCTTGTCGAACTGTCTTGCCTCGATGGCCAGTCATCGTCATGATCACGCGCTCTCATACGCCATCGTTGACGAGATTCCGCTGCAAGACGATGCAGCTTCCAAGGTGACGATTTCCCGCCCGCGATGGCTCTACAGCAACTCCACAGTTCCTTGCGTGGCATTCACTCGAATGCGCTGTCCTGACATGATGCGGGAGGTGGCGCCGGCCACGCCGACAATGGCCGGCAGTCCGACCTCGCGCGCGACCACGGCTCCGTGGCTCAGTACCCCCCCGATCTCGGTGATCAATGCGCCGGCCGTGAAGAAGAGCGGCGTCCATGTCGGGTCCGTGTAACGGGTAATCAGAATTTCGCCGGGATACAGCGTCGCGTCATGCGGATCGAGGATGATGCGCGCAATGCCTTCGGCAGAGCCGGACGAGGCGGGCGTCCCCCGAAGGAGAGTCGGAGCGAGCGGGTGATCAGCGTCCGACGTACCTCGTGTGCCGATGATCAGGGACGGCGGGCGGAGTGTCATCCAGGCCTGCCATTCCTGTTCGCGTTGGTCAAGAACAGGCTGAGTCCAACTGACCCGCCCGGACTCCGCCCACGCCGTCAGTTCACCCAAACGCAACCAGAAGACATCATCGGCCGTTTTCAGATGTCCCTCAACGGCGAGCCGCCGACCGAGTTCTCGATAGACCCGCCGGGCATGTTCGAGGCCAAGCAGCCAGGTGTATTTCGCTGCTTCGCGAAATGGCAACCAGAGGACATAGCGTTCGTAGAGCCGGTCGAACAGGCTGCGCTGTGGCCATGGGAGGCGCTCGCGAATTGTAGACGCCGCCGCCTCACGGTGACGCATCCCTCTCGCGAGCAGCTCGGGCGGTGTCGGGGTCCGGGCCGTGTGCCGAAGATAATTGGCGACAGTCTGCAGGAGAAATGTTGGATCCTCGCGCCAGCGCGGGGTCGTGATGTCCAATTCCACTTCACCCCTGTGGCCGTGACGTTCCAGGAAACCCTCGAAGCATTTCCACCAACTGCGGCCTTCGTCCGTTCCTTCGAGGACGCATGCGAGTCGCGCCACGGGAGTCTTCTCGAACAGAGCCGCCAAAGGCTCCGCCTGCTGCGCCAGATTCCACAGGTCGAGCGACACCAGGGTCGTGGGATTGTTGGGGATGCCCTTACTGAGATCGTCGATCAGCTCAGGCGCCGCTCGTTTGTCGCACAATTGACGCAGCGTCATATGGAGGAACATGGCAAGGGCGAGGTGCCGCAGGCCGTCCTTGGTGGCATCGAGTCCATCATCGAACTCGCGGTCCAGCTCCCCAAGCAGGATGGCCGGAGCATCCGACGCGAGCGGCCGGCGGACCACCGTCCTCAGCCGCTCGGTGGTGCGCGCATAGGCGTCGAGCAGCTCGAGCGGCGTGCGGCGGCGTATCAGCCACCACGCGGCGCGCAGAATGATGCGCACGTACGCGAGCTGTAACCGCACGCGTTCGAAGAAAGAAATCCGAAGGGGATGCAGTGTCCCGGCCCGCGTCATTTGTACGATGACCGCGCCCTTACTGTGGTCAATGGCTTCGAAGACGTCAAGTTGATGCGCGATGCCGGGAAGATTGATATAGGCGGAGAGGTCCATGTACGGCCGGCCCGCCACGAACGCGATCGGGTTCAATGCCAGAACAAGCGGATCGCGTCGCCGGAGTCCGGCCACCTGTCCGCCGAGCGTCGGGCCGATATAGCGGGCCAGGCCGTCGCGGGCTAACGGCTTCGTCACAAACGGGAAGACTTCGCCGAAATTTATATCCGACAGGACACCGTCGGTCTGACCGACTGCACGCGTTGCGGTTCGTTCAACCGGCCAATCCACATTTCCCAAGGAGGAAGAATCTTCAATTGTTCTCTCTCCCCCCGAGGGAGAGGGCAAGGGTGAGGGGGTTCCTGAGGTGGATGGAGTCACGGCGTACGTGTAACAGGTCTTCCGTGGGGCATCAAGCGCCGGCGCCGACGCACCAGTCGGCAAGGGCAAATCGGCAAGCAAGAAGGGAGGCATCGGTTAGGGAGAGGGGAGGGTGAGGGGGATTCATTATGACGCCAGGCGCCTGGTCAAGCCGACGCCGGATCATCCGTGGCGCAAGCGCCCCTGCCTGAACGAACACGCGGCGGCCGCCGCCACCTATCCCGGACATTTCTATTTTGGCTTGACAACTCCTTCCGTAGGCATTGTTGTTCATTGTTGTTCCACATGTTTTTCCTGTAGGCTCATAAACTCACCCGCCGGGGGGCTTGGTATTTCCGCAAGGGTAGTCGTATTTTACTGAAGGTTCTTGGCTGTCCCCCGTTAAGAGTTCCAGCGTGGCTTTGGTATGACACGGCGCCTCTTAGGCCATGACCGCGCACTCACAGGGCGAGTGAGAAGGTTCAAAGGACAATGTATTCTTCTGCTGAGTTGACCATCTCAATAATCGTACCGGTCTACAATGGCGGAGCGAACTTCAGACGATGCCTGGTGAGCTTGCTTGAAGCCCTTCCTCCCCCCACTGAAATCATTGTAGTCGCTGATGGGGACACGGACGGTTCCGGAGAACTGGCCAAGGAATTTGGCGCACAGGTGCTTAGATTTCCCTCACCTGGAGGCCCGGGCCGGGCGCGGAACTTGGGGGCCCGCGCAGCCGAAAGCGATCTCCTCTTCTTTGTCGATGCCGATGTGACAATTCCGCCCGATGCGGTGGGTCAGGTGGTGACGGTGTTCAAGCGAGACCCATATCTCGCGGCTCTCTTTGGGTCATATGATGATGAGCCAGGCGAAACGAACTTTCTGTCGCAGTACAGAAACCTGTTGCACCACTACGTCCACCAGACCGGAGGCGAAGATGCCTCGACCTTCTGGGGCGCATGCGGGGCCATCCGACGGGACGTGTTCCTAGCAATGGGTGGCTTTGTCGAACACTATTACAAACCGTCCATAGAAGACATCGAGCTGGGGTGCCGGCTCAGAAGAGCCGGCCACAGAATTCGGCTGTGCAAATCCCTCCAGATCAAACATTGGAAACGCTGGGAAGTCGTGGCGATGTTGAAGGCCGATTTTTTCCAGCGGGCGTTACCATGGACTGAGCTCATCCTCAGCGATCGCAATTTTATCAACGATCTGAATACAGGCATGTCCGGGCGTTTGAGCGTGATCCTGACTTTCGGGCTTCTCAGCTCTTTGGCTCTTACCTCCTGGCACTCTCAGGTATGGGCGGTAGCCGGCCTGATGGCGCTGTTGCTCCTGACGCTCAATGCTCCGCTGTACCGGTTTTTTATAAAAAAACGGGGACTCCGATTTGCCCTGCAAGCCATCCCATGGCACTGGCTCTACTTTTTCTACAGCGGTCTTGCCTTTGCAATCGGGACTACCCGCCATATGCTCAGCCATGGCCGTGACCAAGGGAGACCCGCGTCTCTCGTCTCTTTGGAGCGGCCCCACTCAGGTTCACGGTCAGAGTGACGCGATGAGCCAGGAATCCGTTGTCATTATCGGTGCGGGACCGGCGGGGCTTACGACAGCCTATGAACTGGCCAAGCGCGGAGTCACATCCACCGTGCTCGAAGCCAGCGAGCAAGTAGGTGGGCTGGCTCGCACGGCCAACTATCGCGGGTACCGCTTCGACATCGGCGGGCATCGATTTTTCTCCAAGGTCCCGTTGATAAACGATCTGTGGCAAGAAATTCTTGGCGAGGACTTTCTCCTTCGTCCACGAATTTCCCGCATCTACTACAAGCAGCATTTCTTCGACTACCCGCTCAAGCCGGTGAACGCATTGATAGGACTAGGACCAATCGAATCGTTCCTTATCGGCTTGAGCTACCTCAAAACAAAATTCTTTCATATTCACAACCCAAGGACCTTCGAAGAGTGGGTGTCTAATCGCTTCGGCCATCGTCTGTACCAGATCTTCTTCAAGACCTACACGGAAAAGGTCTGGGGCATTCCTTGTGCGGAGATCTCGGCGGACTGGGCGGCGCAGCGGATCAAAAATCTGTCGCTGAAACAAGCCCTCCGCAATGCCTTGTTCGGCGCGAAACAGGCGATGGATGGGCAGACGATGACGTCGCTGATTGAGCAATTCCACTACCCGCGCTTCGGCCCAGGAATGATGTGGGAACGGTGTGAATTGTTGGTCGCAGTCTGTGGTTCTCGGATCTTACGGGGGGTGAAGGTCGAGCGGATCCGGCACCGAAATGGACGCATACAATGTGTGTCCGGTCGAACTCCAACGGGTGAACAAGTAGACTATGAGGGCACGCATTTTATTTCGACCATGCCCCTCCGTGAGCTCATTCTTGCCCTGGACCCCTTACCGCCTGAAGAAGTTGTCCAGGCGGCGCAGCGACTGCGCTATCGGGATTACCTGACGGTGGTATTGGTAGTGGATCGTGAATCGGTCTTTCCCGACAACTGGCTTTACATCCATTCGCCGGAGGTCAAACTCGGACGGATCCAAAATTACAAAAACTGGAGCCCATACATGGTGCCGGATCCGTCGAGGACCTCACTCGGCTTGGAATACTTCTTGTGGGATAAGGATGAGGAATGGTCATGGCCGGAGGAGCGGCTCATTGACCTCGGCATTCGGGAATGTGCCCAACTAGGGTTGATCGATCGGCGCGAGGTCAAAGACGGGACGGTTGTCCGTATGGAAAAGGCCTATCCGGTCTACGACCAAAATTATCAGGAAAGCGTAAAAACCGTCCGGCAGTACCTGGAGGCGCTCTCGAATTTCCAGACCATCGGGCGGAACGGGTTGCACCGGTACAACAACCAAGACCACTCGATGCTGACGGGTGTCTATGCGGCTCGCAACATTGCGGGTGAACGGCACGATGTATGGGCGGTCAATACCGAGAAGGAATATCACGAAGAAGGACGGGTCGCTCAACTGAATGCCGGAGATCGATTGGTGCCACTACGAGTCGCTGTGACGGTCGGCGAGACAATGGGCGAGCCAGAGGATGAGGTAATCGAGGCTGCCTTTGCAAGGTTGGACCCGCTCGCTTTGGGCGTGGCTGTGGGTGTTGTCAGTGGGCTCGGCATCTTCATCGCGACGGCGATCCTGTTGGTCCGAGGTGGGCCCGTGGTCGGTCCCATGTTGTCCTTGCTTCGATATTATGTGTTTGGTTTCGAGGTGACTTGGACTGGTGCATTCGTGGGGTTTGGGGAAGTAGGACTCTGGGGATTTGGGTTAGGGTACCTGAGCGCATCAGTTCGCAACCGTGGATTGAAGGCCTACGCGCAATTCATGCGGTGGCGGGGCGAAGCCGAAACCCGTCGTAATCTCCTGGATAAGGTGTAACCAGGGTTACAGAACCAAGGATCGGAGTTATGGCATCACACCCAACGACGAGAGAAGAGATTAGCCAGGCTGTCGCAAGGATTCGTGCCGGGGTGCTGGCTCTCGTCGGTGCGCTGATCGGAGGGCTTGGCCTATTTATCATGACGGCCTGGCTCGTCATCAAAGATGGTCCACAGGCTGGACGACATCTTCAGTTACTCTCGAACTACTTTGTTGGCTATTCCGTAACCTGGACTGGGAGTCTCGTGGGACTGTTCTACGGAGCCCTGACCGGCGGAGTGGTCGGTTGGGCCATCGGCACGATTTATAACAAGGTTGTCGGCATTCGGCTGAAGTAAGACGTGTGGGCCGTGCATTACGGCGGTGTGGAGTTGTCTCAGTTGCACAGGTTCGGTCGTGACGCCTGAGAGATCCAGAGAGAAAAGGCCATGCAGGTAATCGAATTTATCTGTCCGCTCTGTCAGGGTCCGTTGCGGCGCGAATCGGAAGCATACGTCTGTGCGCGCGATCAGCGCTCCTACCCCGTGACGTTGGGCATTCCAGACCTTCGTGTATATACGGATCAGTTAGTTCAGTCAGTTACGGAACAAGCTTTGATCGCGCGTCTTCTCGCTGAATACCCCAACCGTTCATTCGCAGAACTGGTTGAGCTCGATCGGAGTCTGAGTCCCGCTGTGCCGTCTAGTCTTAGGGCAAGGCGCCGAGTCCATATCGAAGGTGGTGTGGTGCGTGCGAAAAGTTCGTTGGCTGAAATGCAGCGCCTCGGTGCGTTGTCCGCCCGAGGCCAATTCCTCGAAATCGGCTGTGGGACAGGCGAATTTCTCGTCGCCGCAGCCGACGTGTTTCAGACCGTGGTCGGGCTGGATATCAGCCTGCCCCGCCTGATCCTGGCCAAGAAGCAACTAGAAGATACCGGCCGACAGGCCATCGTGATCAGTGCGAGCGCCGAATCTCTTCCATTTTCTCATGAATCATTTCACCTGGTTGTTGGCAGCGATGTCATCGAGCATGTCGAGAACCCGGTCCAAGTCATGCGCGAAGCCTATCGGGTGTTGGTGTCAGGTGGCGCAATCTTTCTAGCCACGCCAAACAGGTGGAGCCTCACCCCTGAGCCGCATGTGAATGTGTGGGGGGTTGGATTCTTGCCAAAGGCATGGCGTGAACGCTATGTCGCGCTGGTGCGGAATGTTCCCTATCGGAATGTCAGCCTTCTCAACTGGTTTGAAATTCGACGACTGCTCGGTCAAACACGGATTAGCCGGTGGCAAATCATCCTTCCCGCACTCTCCTCTGAACATACAGCACGATTGCCAGCCTGGGCCCGCGCCGCCGTGCCGGTCTATCATGCGCTCAAAGACTACCCCTTGACGAAATGGCTGGTCTACCTGTTCGGTCCGTTGTTTCATGTGATCTGCATCAAGAAATAGTCAGTCGGCGGCAATCCAGAGTGCGATTGAATGAGGAACGAAAGGTTTGATTCGAGAGTCGGGAACTCAAGTGGTAATTAGCCAATAACGTCAGGACCTCTCGATGCGTTTCTGCATGGTCACCACCTTCTATCCCCCCTACAATTTTGGAGGAGATGGTATTTTCGTTCACCAACTGTCCAACGAGTTGGCGAAGCGCGGCCATTACGTCGAGGTGGTCCATTGCACGGATGCCTATCACATTATGGGTGGTCGAGCACCATCAACAACGTACTCAGACCATCCCAACGTAACCGTGCATGCGTTGAAGAGCCCTCTGGGGCTTTTCTCTCCCCTCGCAACTCATCAGACAGGACGCCCGATCTTAAAGTCTTCGCGGCTTGAGGAAATTTTAAAGAAACCATTTGATGTCATCCACTACCACAATATTTCCTTGGTCGGAGGACCGAAGATTCTCCAATATGGGCGAGGCATCAAACTCTATACTCTCCATGAGTACTGGCTGGTCTGCCCAACCCACATGCTGTTCAAGTTCAACCGTGAAGCGTGCACTCATCAGCAATGTTTATCTTGCACGCTCATTCATCGGCGTCCGCTCCAGTTCTGGCGGTATACGGATATGATAGCGGAGTCGGTGAAACACGTTGATCTGTTTCTCGCCCCAAGCGAATTTACGAAGAATAAGCACCTTGAAATGGGTCTGAAGGTGCCGATTGTCGAACTGCCCTATTTCACATCACGGTGGCAGGGCGGTGAGGTCACAGCCCTGCGTTCTAGGCGCCAAACCCCGTATTTTCTTTTCGTTGGGCGTCTGGAGAAAATCAAAGGCCTCCAAACCCTGATCCCACTGTTCCGCCATTACGAGAAAGCCCAGCTCTGGGTTGTTGGTGTCGGTGATTATGAACCCGCGCTCCGTCGAATGGCTCAGGATTCTCCAAACATCAAGTTCTTGAGGTATCAGTCGGGTGAAGAGCTCCGCATCCTGTATGAGCAGGCCGTGGCAACGATCGTTCCTTCCCTGTGGTATGAGGTCTTTGGGATAGTCATTCTTGAATCGTTCGCACAACGTACTCCTGTCATTGTGAGAAATAGAGGTGGGATGCCGAAGGTCATCGAAGAAAGTGGTGGCGGGTATGTCTACGACACGGAAAAAGAACTCCTCCGCGCCATGGACCAGTTTTGGGGAGATCAGAACTTACGGGACGCGTTAGGACGCCGTGGCTATGAAGCACTCCAACACAAATGGCGTGCAGAGCCTCATATTCAGCATTACTTGGAACTGATCAAGCAAATTGCGACAGCTCGAAGACAGAAAATGCTGGTGGAGAAGATTTCATAGCGCCTGTGTTCGAAGGTGGTTGCATCGGTATTTTCAGCGCGATCGCGCGTTTCTGTGCGAAGGGCAGTGCGCGGTTAGGGGATTCGAAATCATGCAGAGGGATCAACCGAACAAGTCTGACTTGAAGTATCCCGTCCGGATTGGCCTTGTCGGTTGCGGCCGTCTGGCAGAGTTCGGCTACATTCCGGCGTTCCGGCGGGCGTCAGGGGTCGCCTTGGTCGGCGTCGCGGACGCCAATCCACTCCGTTGCAAGCAGATCGCGCCGGAGTTGCCTGTCTACAACACGATCCAGGAGTTGATAGGGGCTGGAGCGGTGGAAGCGGTCATTATTTCGACTCCGACCCGCTGCCATCTGGCCGATGCTGCTGCGGCCGCACAGGCGAAGCTGCCGGTACTCCTGGAAAAGCCGCCCGGGATTGATCTGAGTGAGGCCGAGGCTCTCCTCGATCACACTCCAAGACCCTGGATTGCGTTCAATCGGCGTTTCGATCCAGATCTCGCGCGACTCAGGATCAACGTGCCACGTAATGGAATGCTGGACGTTCGTCTGGAACTCCATTACCGAAGAAAGGCATGGAAGCCGTTCGACATGCGGGACGATGCTCTCCTGGATCTTGGTCCTCACCTCATCGATCTTGCTCGGTGGCTGACAGCGAGCGAGGTCCGTTCGACACGCACGCTCTCACTGGAGGAACAGCATGCCGAATTCGAGCTTGAGCTAAGCCGCGGGCGAGCTGTTGTGACCTGCTCAACCAACCGTCCTTACCGTGAGCGGATGGAAGTCTCAGAGGTGAATGGGCGCGTGCGGGCATCGTATCGGCGAGGGGGACTCGTCTGGGGAATCATCGCGAGGTTGAGACCGAAGGGGGAAAATCCGCTCGTCAGGTCTCTGGTCGGAGAGCTTGAGGCCTTTGCTCGGGCCGTTCGCGGTGGTTCGGGCGGGTCTTTGGCCTCGGCTACCGACGGGCTCGCTGTCATGTCAGCGATCGAAGCGGTCAGGCGCTCAGCAGCAGAGCGTGGGACAGCGGTTTCCGTCACATGACGGGGCCAACAGTGATTGCAATCCTACAGTTTGATTCAGTGAGCATGCCACTCCTCGACGAACTTCTGACCGACGGTTCTCTCCCTACGCTGGAAGGTCTTCGTCGAAAGGGAACTTGGCTCAGCCTCGGTACTCCAGCTGAGTACTTCGAAGGATCCGGTTCCTACGCTATCTACACCGGGACAGACGTTGGAGTGAATGGACAATACTACCCGTGGCTCTGGTCACCTTCCGAACAGCGTGTCCGTTTCATGGACGACCTTCCTGTACCCGAGACTCTATGGGAGCGCGTAAGCCGAGCCGGACGGCGCTCTCTTATCATCGATCCGTACGAGGTCAGGCCACCACAGGACATCCAGGGATTATTCTTGAGCGGCTGGCAGTTCAAGAACCGGGTCGTTCTCCGGTCCTGCTCTCTCCCCACAAGCATCTTACGGTCTCTGGAACGAGACTATGGTCGACCGCCGGTAGGTGAAGAGGTCTATGGTCCGCCATCCACTCCAGAATTGCTGCGCCTTAGAAACGCTCTCCTTGCTGCGCCAAATCGTCTCGCAACGGTCACGACTATGTTGCTCAAGCGGGAAGAGTTTGATGTGGTGTGGGTCACGGCGAGTGCAGCACATCTTGCAGGGCACCGGTTTCTCAAGATGTCTCAGGTTTCTGGGGAAGTCGATCTCGCGCAGCATCCCGAATTGGAGACGACCGTGGCGGACATCTATCGCGCGACCGACGAGGCAATGGGGAGAATGCTCGCAGCCCTTCCTCCTGACGCCGATATTCTTGTGGTGTCGCCTGCCGGTATGGGACCGAACTCAAGTCGGTCGCATCTGCTTCCAAGCATGATCAAGGCAATATTGGCTGGGGGGCTTGGACGGACAACCGCTAAGGGTGCCCCCTCCTCGAGCTTGCTCTCGACTGTGCGGTCCATAGTGCCGACCGGTTTACGATCCTGGATCGCGACGGCCTTGCCGGACGAGTGGGCGGTGGAGTTGGCGACTCGCTTGGAACTTCGAGGTGTCGATTGGAGCAACACGCAAGCCTTCATGATGCCGAATGACGACGCCGGATTCGTGCGCCTGAATCTTAGTGGAAGAGAACGTGACGGGATTGTCGATCCAAGAGATGCCGATGCGCGCATGGAGACCATATCGACAGGTCTCCAAACGTTCAAAGATCCGGATGGAAGACCTGCGATCAAGCGTATCGTTCGAATCTCCGATATCGGAATAGATGGTCCTTGTGTCTCCCAAATGCCGGATCTGATCGTCCAATGGAACGATCGGGCCGTCACGCCTACTGCAGGTGTCAGCTCTCCTCTCTATGGAGAGATCTCCTCGCAGGGGTGGGGGACCGGTCGCACGGGGTGCCATAATGGTGAGGCTTGGGCTCTCCTGGTGCCTGGCCGCTCTCGGCTGAAAGCACCGCAGAAAACTCCCCATATCGTCGATATTGCTGCGACTGTCTGTGCTCTCCTTGGAACCGACGTGAAGGGTCTAATTGGTCAGCCATTACTGGAAAGGCGATGAATCAAGTTAGGACGAAGGGGGGCGCCCCGCGAATTTGAAGGCTATCTCGGTAGGGGCAACTTTATGATCGCGATCCTCCAATTCGATTGTGTGAGTCTACCTCATTTCCATCAATTTCTCGAGGAAGGCCGGCTCCCCGCCTTTGCCCAACTTCGTGGGCGCGGGCAATGGCTGCCCCTCGAGACTCCGGCTTTGCAGTGGGAAGGAGCGACCTATTTCACGCTCTACAGCGGCAAAGATGCCAACGAACATGGCATCTACTCTCCATTCCTATGGTCGGCCGCCGAGCAACGTGTGCGTCCACAAGACGACTATCCGATTCCTGAAGCGGTGTGGGAAAGACTCGCGAGGAGCGGGAAGCGTTCCCTTGTGATCGATCCCTATGAGGGGAAGCCCCCGAAATCGATGAAGGGGAAGGCTGTGTGCGGATGGCAATTCAAGCACAAAGTCACCCTTCGACGGTGGTCCGTTCCGCGGGGACTCGATCGTCAACTCGAGCGTCGATTCGGTGGACCGTCTTTGGTCGAAGAAGTGTACGGGCGGCCTTCCGTTCCATATCTCACCAGAATGCGGGACAGACTGCTTGCCGCCCCCGAACGCGCCGCTGACCTCGCGACGGCACTTCTCGCAGAGGAACGTTTCGACTTGATCTGGATTACCTTGAGTTCAAGTCACATCGCAGGGCACTGGTTTCTGGATCCATCGAGACTGCCTCAGGACTATCCGGACCCGCGCATGAAAGCCGAGATCGACGGCACCCTGGGGGATGCCTACGCCGCCGTGGATCAGGCTCTCTCGGATATTCTTGCCAGCCTTCCACCGGAGACCGATCTCATGGTGATTTCGCCCAGCAGTATGGGACCCAGCGCAAGTCGGACTCCTCTCCTGCCAGGGATGCTCCAGGCGGTGTTGTCCGAGAAAGGCGTCGAAAGGTCCGCGACGAAGGCGGACGGCAGTTCTCTCTGGCGTCTGCGGGCGGCGCTTCCATCGGACCTCAGAGCCTGGGTTGCTCGCATGATGCCGGATCAATGGGCGATGCAACTCACGGCCCGCCTGGAGATGCGTGGTGTGGATTGGACGAAGACCCGGGCGTTCATGGTTCCGAGCGGAGATTGCGGATACCTGCGGCTCAATCTATCGGGACGGGAACGGGACGGGATTGTGGATCCGAAAGACGCGGATCAGGTCTTGGATCACATTGCCTCGGGGCTGCTCACCTTCCGAGATCCGGATGGGAGGCTGGCGGTGAAGAACGTCGAGTTTGTCTCGCGTTCGCTCAAGGATAGGACACCGTCCAATCCTTTCCCAGATCTGATCGTCCATTGGAGCGACCGTTTACCGCCGCACCTTGTCGGGGTGAGTTCGCCACAATTTGGAGATGTCCCGTCATCCGGTTGGGGAAGTGGACGAACGGGAGAGCATCGTGATGAAGCCTGGGCATTAGTGATCCCTGGATCCTCAAAGATGAAGACACCCGCGAAGCCTCCGCACATCATGGATATTGCCCCGACGGTCTGTGCCGTGCTGGGAGTTGACCCGGAGGGACTCGATGGACAGCCGTTGCTCGAACCGGGGTCGACCGGCACCACGTATGAAGACATGTTCCCAAGCCGGGGAAGGGCCACCTCATGATCGCAGTGTTACAGTTCGATGCCGTCAGTCGAATCCATCTTGAGAAGCTCCTCGCAGATGGGCAATTGCCTGCGCTGAACAGCCTCCGAAGTCGCGGGACCTGGTACGAATTGGAGACGCCGAGCACGCACGTTGAAGGAGCCGGCGCGTACTCTCTCTACACGGGTGTGCACCTCGGTGATCATGGGTTGTACTACCCGTGGCTATGGTCGGCCGGCGAGCAGCGTGTCCGGTTCTTCGACGACTTGCCGGCCCCTGAAGCAGGATGGGAGCGCCTTGAACGAGCCGGACGACGCTCTCTTATCATCGATCCCTACGAGATGAGTCCGCCACGGACGATGCGTGGCATTTTTCTCGCGGGCTGGCAGTTCAAGAATCGAGTGGTCCTGCGGACAAGCTCGATTCCGAACCAGATCCATCTTTCGTTGGCGCAAGAGTTCGGCGATCCGCCTGTGGGAGAGGAAGTGTATGGACGGCCCGCCGCTCCGGAACTCCTGCGTTTGAGGAAGAGCCTGCTTGCTGCACCCCGTCGCGGGGCTGACGTCATTGAAAAGCTTGTACAACGGGAACAGTTCGATTTGCTTTGGATCAGCCTGAGTGCTGCCCACCTCGGAGGGCATCGTTTCTTTGACCTCTCTCAGATCTCTGAGGAAGCAGAACTATCACGATATCCTGAACTCGGAACGACGTTGCAGGACATCTATCAAGCAGTCGACGAGGCGCTGGCTCGAATCGTCGCGGCGCTTCCCGCAGGGTCAGACATCCTGGTGGTCTCACCGTCCGGGATGGGACCGAATACCAGTCGTTCTCATCTTCTGCCTGGCATGCTTGAAGCCGTGATGGCCGGTCATCGTCGGAATCTGATCGAGCGAGGCGCTCCTGCCGGCAGCTTGCTCTGGCGCATTCGCGCCGTGATGCCGACCGGCCTCAGAGCGTTGATCGCCGATGTGTTGCCGGACCGCTGGGCGGTGGAACTGGCCGCTCGCTTGGAATTGCGCGGCGTGGATTGGACCAGCACCCGCGCCTTCGCGCTGCCCAACGATGATGCGGGATATATCCGTCTGAACATGCGTGGCCGTGAACGAGACGGGATTGTCGATCCCCAAGAGGCCGATGCGCTCTTGGACAAGATTCTCAGCGGCCTGCAGACTTTTCGCGACGCCGACGGTGCTCCGGTGATCCGGAAGGTCCATCGTACGTCCGAATTGGGGTTTCACGGTCCCTGCGAAGATCAATTGCCTGAGTTAATCGTCGAATGGAACCATCGAGTCGTGACGCCCTTGGCCGGCGTCAGCTCTCCCGCATTCGGAGCGGTGTCCTCGCCGGGATGGGCCACCGGACGGACAGGCTGTCATACGGGAGACGCATGGGCGCTCGTCGTGCCAGGTTCGTCAAAGCTCAAGTCTCCAATGAAAGCGCCTCACATCGTGGATATCGTGCCCACGATCTGTGCGGTGTTGGGAGTTGATACCGATGGCTTATCTGGTCAGCCGCTCCTCGAGCCACGGACGGGACCAGTGAGTGAGCGAAGTGTCTGAGGGACAGGTTCGGACGCAAGGACTCGGTGTGGTCGGAGAAAGACCTGGTTCTCAGAGACTGGAAACTCGGGCGGTGTCTCATTCTTATCTTACACGAGGGTTCCTCATCAGTGGCTTGGCGTTGTTTGCTATCCTCGTGTGGAGCATAGGGCCGAGCTCGATCGGAAGTCTGCTCTGGAAGGTCGGATGGGGGCTGCCGCTTTGCTTCGTGCCGTACGGGTTGGTCATTGCCTTCGAAACCCTCGGCTGGTGGTTCGCCTTCCCGTCCAACCACCATTCCATGCGCTTCAATGACCTTGTGCGGTTGACGGTTGCGACCAAGGCGGTTCAGCTCCTGACGCCGTCCATTACACAGGCCGGAGAGTTCATGAAGGTCCACCTTCTCCGCATGACCGGAGTAAAGGTTGATATCGGTGCGGCTTCGGTTGTCGTTGCCAAGACCACGATCACCATAGCCGAACTCCTGTTCATCGGTTTGGGGCTGACGTTCGCGCTCGGCTACATGACCGTTGAACCGATTATTGCGATGTCTGTGGCGGTGGGGATTGTCGTCATGGGTGTCGGTGTGGTCGGCGTGCTGATCTGGCAGCGAATCGGGTTGTTTTGGCCACTGATTTGGGTGAGCCGTCGCATCGGGGCCCTGGCGACATTCGTCGATCGACACAAAGAATTGCTGTCTTCGACCGAAAGCATCGTACGGGGACATCTCGACGAAAGAACGCGGTTCGGGTGGTCCTGTTTGTGGTTTTTCCTGGGATGGACCTCCGGCATTGTCGAAGCATCGGCCTTCCTGGGCCTCCTCGGACTGCCTTACGACGTGTCATCCGCCCTCGTGATCCAAGTTTGGGCCGTGATCGTCACGAGACTCACGACGTTTATCCCGGGGAATCTGGGAGCTCAGGAAGCCGGCATAGTCATGATCTTTTCGTTTCTAGGGTTTTCGCCGGAGACCGCCATGGCGTTTGCGGTTCTTCGTCGTTTGAGACAACTCGGGTGGATCGCAGCCGGTCTTGGCTACTTGGCCAAAATGTCACGCGGATAAGATCAGAAGTCGTCGTTATGCGCGCTTGTGTGCTCATGATGATCGGGGTATTTCGTCATGACGTTCAGCCCCGTATCCGTACCTTCCTCTGCAAGCCGGTCCATTAATTGGGGAATCCTCGGAACCGGGGCCATTGCTCACCGGTTCGCCGCGGATTTCGTTCATGTGACGGACGCCAGACTGGTGGCGATAGGGTCGCGAAGCGGAGAGAAGGCACGAGCGTTTGGAAACAGGTTTGGAATTCCACGCCAACACGGTTCGTACCGAGAGCTGGCCGATGATCCTGACGTACACGTCGTGTACATCGCCACGCCGGCGTCTGCACACAAAGCCAACATTGAACTGTGTCTGCGGGCGGGCAAAGCGGTCTTGTGCGAGAAGCCGCTCACGGTGAATGCGCACGAAGCAGAAGAAGTCATCGATCTGGCTCGTCGCAAAAACCTGTTTCTGATGGAGGCCATGTGGACCAGATTCCTTCCATTGATCGTCAGACTACGGGAGCTTCTGGCGCAGCGAGTCATCGGTGAAATCCGGCATGTCATGGCGGATCTGGGAAGTCAGGTCATGTTTGATTCAGACAGTCGGGTGCACAGCGAAGAATTAGGTGGCGGGGCATTACTTCAGAAAGGCGCCTACTTACTGTCCCTCGCGTCCATGATTGTTGGCTCCCCAACGAGCGTGAAAAGTTTATCGGTTCCCGGGAAGGCCGGGGTTGACGAGCACACCGGCGTACTCCTGGGGTATTCCGGGGGATGCCTGGCGACGTTGTGGTGTTCGGTGGGTGTCCGCAGTGGGCGTCAAGGTACCATTGTCGGCACGCAAGGGCAGATCGTTATTCATGATCCAATCGTCTGCCCATCGAGTCTTTCGCTGCGGCTCTATGACAGCCGGAGGCGACATTATGCGCCCTTGACGGCGGAGGCAGAGTCCCGCCTTAAAGCACGATTCCTACGCTACGCCAAGTGCAGCCGACTGATCCGAAAACTCCGGGAACGTTTCCGTGCGCTCAGTGATCGCATACTCTACGGGATCCGTTCCTCCACAATTTGTTTGCCACCAATGGGGGAAGGACTCCATTATCAAGTTTCCGAAGTGAATCGGTGCCTGCGAGCTGGAAAACTGGAAAGCGACATCATGTCTTTAGACGAGTCTCTCAGCATCATGGCCACCATGGATCGGATTCGGGAACAAGACGAGAAGACTCATGCCGAAACCTTGTGAAGTCTGATGGAGGAGTCACGTCCTTTCATATCAGTCATCATCCCCACCTATGAACGCGCCGGTCAGTTGTCCGTTTGTCTAGGTGCGCTTGCGGCTCAGGACTACCCTCGGGATCGCTTCGAGGTGCTGGTGATTGACGACGGCAGTGCAACTTCTCCCGAAGCCAGCGTTGAGACATTTCGTCATCAACTGAATGTCCGGCTTCTGAAGCAACCGCATGCAGGCCCGGCGGCTGCGAGGAATTATGGGGCTGCCCACGCAAAGGGCGCCTTCCTGGCTTTCACCGATGATGATTGCGCACCCGCTCCAGGCTGGCTGCAGAGTCTGGCGACAGGCTTTGTTTCATGTTCAGATTGCGTTCTCGGCGGCCGGACGATCAACGAGCTTGCGAATAATCCGTACTCCACCGTGTCTCAACTCCTTGTCGATTATCTCTATGCTCATTGGAATTCCGATCCCGAGCACGCGACATTCTTCACCTCCAACAATTTCGCCCTTCCAGGCAAATGTTTTCACGCCGTAGGGGGCTTTGATGCCGGCTGGACCCGTGCAGCGGGGGAAGACCGGGACTTGTGTGATCGCCTGATCGCTCGTGGTTATCGGCTGATCTATGCTCCGGATGCGTTCGTGTACCACGCGCACCCCCTCACATTTCGAACATTCTGGCGGCAGCACTTCGACTATGGCCGCGGCGCCCATTGTCTTCATCAGATACGCGCCCGGCGTGACCCGAGACGCAGCGGCATCAAGCCGTTGGCGTTTTATCTGAGGATACTTTGCTATCCATTTGCTCGAACACAAGGCAGGAAGGCGGTGTTGCTGGCGGCGCTGCTTGCGGTCGCGCAGGCGGCAAATGCGGCCGGATTCTTCTGGGAGCGTCTGAGCTATAAAGTATGAAGTTTCTCGATGGCACCAAAGCGCTCCTAAGGATTGTCGGGACTCAAGGCAAACAAAAATATTCCAATAAAGTTTCTTGACTGCGCGCATACGGGCAATCACCTCTGCTCCACCTTGTGGTATCTACACAGCCCTGCGCAGGCCTGCAAGTTGGGTCTCATGTCATGATGCTGCGAAGAGTGCTCCGATGGCAGGGGGGAAGATCCGCCCTCTGGCAGGTTCTTGTGGTGCTTCTCGCGGTGCTGTACATTGGCGGGCTCCACCTGGGTAATGATGGCCTCTGGGACCAGGGAGATGCGCCCCGCCACGCGACAAACGGCCTCTTCTGGTGGGACTACCTCGCCAGTTTCCCGGAGAATCCTGTAGAGTTCGCCCTTCGCTACTTCGCCCGGTATCCGGCGATCAACCCCATCGGTTATCCCCCGGCGTTCTACTTGCTCGAGGGCGCTGCCTTTTCACTGGTCGCTGTGTCCCCGTTTGTTGCGAAGGGTTTGGTGTTGTCCTTTGCGCTCTTAGCCGGCCTTTACCTGACGGCTTGGCTCCGGCGCTGGGTCGCCGAGGAGGCCGGCTGGGGTGGGGCGTTCCTGGTCCTTCAGCCCGGCATCATAGCGTGGGCGAATGCGGTCATGCTCAACGTCCCTTCCATGGCCCTGGGGCTTGCAGCCCTGTATCACGGGAGGCGGTGGCTCGAGGCACCATCATCGCACCATATCTATCCTGCCTTCTTCTTTGCGGTTCTAGGGATCCTCACGTACATTCCTTCCGGGATCGTCGTCTTCGTCATTCTTGCCTGGGTTGTCGCTGAGGGCCGATGGCGGCTACTTGGGGACCGCAGGGCATTGGCTCTCGCTTTTATCTCCGCCCTGATACTGCTGCCATGGGCCCTTGTGGTGATCAAATGGGCCCCGATCTATGTTGACCATGTCTTTCCCAAGATGAGTGCTGTGCTGAGAGCGGAACGATGGATCTTTTTTCTTAGGCACTTGCCGCAGATCCTCAGTATTTGGCTTCTGGTCTTATTAGTGTTAAGCCTTATGGTCGGGATCTGTGACCGGTACTGGAGGCGGGAAGTCAAGCTGATCTTAGTCTGGGGGATCGTCTCCTACGTCGCACTTTCCTACATGGTAGCAAGAGAACCACGGTATGCGCTTCTACTTGCTCCTCCTGCAGTACTTCTATGCGTTATCGGCTTGTCCTCCGTGGTCCGTTGGGTGGCAGCACGGCTTGGCGGAGATCCCTCGCGGTGGTTTCTGGCGGGGATGGCCACCGTGCTGGCGCTTCACGTCACGAGTGCGTCCCTCGTCAGGGTGCCGGTCGTCGATGGGTTTCGGGCGGTTGTCGCGTTCGTCGAGATGGAGGCGCGGGACGAGAGGATCTTCTATGATGGGTACTATAACGGTGTCTTTTCCTTCTATTTGCGCGCGGGTGATCCGGACTTTCGGCGGGGGGTGGTCCTAGGCAGTAAGTTACTGTATGCGACAGCCATCTCGCCCAATTTGCTTCTCACCGAACGGGTGCTCTCACCGGCTGGGGTCGTTCAGGCGCTTCGAACCGAATGTGGCTGTCGGTGGTTGGCAGTTGAAAGGAAGGCGTTGTCGGACCGAATTGCTGCGGCAAAATATCTCCGACAAGCCGTGACAGGAGCGGAATTTCAATTGGTGAGGTCCTTTCCCATTGTCGCTCCTCTTGAAACTCAGATTGACGTGTACCGATTCCTCCTTCCGATCGAGAAACCCGATGAGCTTGTGTTGCCCTTCCCGATCCTTGGAAAGGGGACCGTTTTTCGGGGGACACCGATCGAGCGGTAAGTCCGCCATGAAGCCCATACCCCGCAGCCCAATAAGTAACGCTCCCATACAAGTAGGGAGAGGGGTTTATTCATTTTTTTCCATGGGGCGGGGATCAACGCCGCCCTAGGTCGCTAACACGCCTATTCGCCGATACTTGTCGTAACGCTGTTGAAGGAGTGTCTCCAGGGGCAGTTCTTGAAGGGCGGTGAGATGGATTTCAATGGATTTTTTGACGGCATCGCAGGCGAACATGGGATCGCGGTGGGCGCCGCCCATGGGCTCGGGGATGATTTCGTCGAGGATGCCGAGATCCTGAAGGTCCCTGGCGGTCATCTTGAGCGCCTCGGCTGCCTCGGGCGCCTTCCCCGCATCGTTCCACAAGATCGCCGCGCAGCCTTCCGGTGAAATCACGGAATAGACGCTGTTCTGCATCATCAGCAACCGGTCCGCGACGCCGATGGCCAATGCCCCGCCGCTGCCGCCTTCGCCGATCACGACTGACACGATGGGTGTTTTGAGCGTGGCCATCTCCATCAGGTTGCGCGCGATGGCCTCCGCTTGTCCACGCTCTTCAGCGCCGATGCCGGGGTAGGCGCCCGGGGTGTCGATAAACGTGACGACCGGTTTTCTGAACTTGTCCGCCAAACGCATCAGGCGGAGCGCCTTGCGGTAGCCCTCGGGGTTCGGCATGCCGAAATTGCGGTGCATGCGCTCCTTGAGCGTCTTCCCCTTTTGATGGCCGATCACCACGATCGGCCGCCCGTTCATGCGCGCAAGCCCCCCAACGATCGCATGATCGTCGGCGAATGCGCGGTCCCCGTGCAGTTCCACGAAGTTGTCGCAGATGCGGCCGATATAATCGAGGGTGGAGGGACGCTGGAGATGCCGTGCGACCTGCGTGCGCTGCCAGGGCGTCAACCCGGCATAGATCTCGGTCTGCAACTGGTGGAGGCGGGCGCGAAGCTTGGTGAGATCTTCCTGCGCGCCGGTCCGGCTGGTCGCGGCGGCCGACAGCTTGTCGAGTTTCTCCTCGAGCTCGGCAAGAGGTTTTTCGAAGTCGAGATATTCGCGCATCCGATTCCTCTGACTTAGCGGAGAGACACGGCGCCTTTGCCGATGAGGGCTTCCACCTCGCCCACGAGGCGCTCATTCGGGAGGACGCGAAATTTGTGGTCGAGTGAGATCACGGATTCCGAGTGCTCGGGGATCATGACCGTTAAAACAACCGGGCACGGGCCGGGGTGGCGGCGTAGCACGTCCCGCAAGCGAACGAGAGCTTCTGAGTTCGCCTCGCTCGACAGGACCTGAATCGTCATCTGCGCAAACGCCGTCGCCTGTAGGTCGGCGAGAGAGACGATTTTGGTCGCCTTGATGCGGGTCGCTTTTTCGCCGCGATCCAGCGTGCCGGTCACCTGCAGTACGGATTCAGACGCGATCAGAGACGACGCGGTCTTATAGAGGTCCGGGAAAACGATGACCTCTGCCGTTCCGTACAAATCTTCCATGGTCAGATACGCCATGCGGTCGCCCTTTTTCGTCATGGTCTCACGGACCGTCACGATGATGCCGCAGAGCTTCACCTCTTTCGCATCAGGGACCTCGCTGAGATGATCCGTCCGGCAGGTGGAAAAACGTTCTGCCATGTCGGCATACCGTGCCATGGGGTGGCTCGTGATGTAAAAGCCGATCAACTCTTTTTCGTTGGCGAGCAGCTGATCTTCGTTCCACTCCGTCACGTCCGGAAGGCTTTCATCGAAGGGGATCGTCCCTCGCTGTGCCCCCGAGCCCTCCGGGGATTCAAGCGCGCTGAAGATGCTCGTCTGGCCCTCGGATTCCGCGCGCTGCGCCGCCATGGCCTGATCCACCGTGCGATCGAGCACGGCGGCAAGCTGCGCCCGGCGGGCTCCGGTTGAATCGAACGCCCCCGCCTTAATCAGGCATTCCAAGGCCCGCTTGTTGATTTTTCGCGCATCAATGCGGTGGCAGAAATCGAAGAAGGACGTGTACGGACCGCCGGTGGCGCGGGCTTCAAGGATCGTGTCAATGGCACCTTCGCCGACGTTTTTGATGGCGGCCAGTCCGAAAGGGATGCCGTCCTGGGTGACCGAGAAGTCTTTGCCGCTCTTGTTCACGTCCGGGGCCAGCACACGAATCTCGAGCTCGCGGCATTCGTTGATGTACCGGACGACCTTATCCGTATTGCCCATTTCGCTTGTGAGCAGCGCGGCCATGAATTCGCTGGGAAAATGCGCTTTCAGGTAGGCGGTTTGATACGTGACCATGGCATAGGCCGCCGCGTGGGATTTGTTGAACCCATAGCCGGCGAATTTTTGGATCAGATCAAACAGTTTTTCGGCCTTCTTCTCGGAGATCTTGTTCTTCTTCGCCCCCTCGATGAACTTTGCGCGAAGCTTGTCCATCTCCTCGGGCTTCTTTTTTCCCATGGCCCGGCGGAGAATGTCCGCCTGACCGAGCGAAAAACCCGCGATCGTATTCGCGATCGCCATCACCTGCTCCTGGTAGACGATGACGCCGTAAGTGTCTTTGAGGTGCTCCTCGAGGGCGGGCAGCTCATAGCTGATGGGGATTTTGCCTTGCTTGCGCTTGATGAAGTCAGAAATCAGGTCCATGGGGCCCGGGCGGTACAAGGCGATGATCGCGATGATGTCTTCGAAGCGGTCGGGCCGAAGACCGGTGAGGAGGTCGCGCATGCCGGTGCTTTCCAGCTGGAAGATGCCCGCCGTTTTTCCGGATGAGAGCAGCGCGAATGTGTCGGCATCGTGGAGTGGCATGACGGCGATCGTAAACGGCACGCCGCCCCCGGTGCGGGCGTTGATGAGCCGCTCGGCGTGCGCGATCATGGTCAGCGTCTTGAGCCCCAGAAAATCGAACTTGACGAGGCCCACCTTTTCCACATCCCCCATGGGGAACTGCGTGACGACTTCGTCCGTCTCCTTGGTGCCTTTGTATAAGGGCACGTGCTCGGTGAGCGGGTCCTGGGAAATGACGACGCCTGCGGCGTGTGTCGACGCATGCCGGGGGGATTTCTCAAGCGCCTGTGCGGTCTCGAAGACTTCCCGGACTTTCGGGTCGGTGTCCACGAGTTCCTTCAGACGCGGCTCGGCGGCCAACGCGTCTGCGAGCGTGATATTGAGCTGATCCGGTACGAGCTTTGCGATGCGGTCCACGTCGGCGTAGGGCATTTCCATCACGCGCCCGACATCCCGAATGGCGGCCTTCGCCTTCATGGTGCCGAACGTGATGATTTGGCAGACGTAATCCTTCCCGTACTTATCCACAACATAGTTGATGACTTCCTGGCGCCGGTCCATGCAGAAGTCCATGTCAATGTCCGGGAGCGAGACACGTTCCGGATTCAGGAAGCGTTCGAACAGCAGCCCATACACCAGCGGATCGAGGTCCGTGATCCGCAGGGCATACGCGGCGAGGCTTCCCGCCGCGGAACCGCGGCCCGGACCGACCGGAATCCCGCGTCCGCGCGCGAAATTGATGATGTCCCAGACGATCAGGAAATATCCGGCGAACCCCATGGAGGTGATGACGGCGAGCTCATTTCGGAGCCGCTCCTGGTACCGGGATTGAGCGATGCCGGAGGGGCGCTCACGAAGTCTGTCCGCCAGACCCTTCAGTGCCAGCTTGTCGAGATATGTTTCCAGTGTCTCGCCTTCCGGAACCCGGTAGTTCGGAAGATAGGGCTTCCCGAACGTAAAGGTCAGGTCGCAGAGCTCCGCCACCCGGCTCGTGTTCCAGACTGCCTCCGGCCACTCTTGAAATGCGGCCAGCATTTCGTCGGTGGATTTGACATAGAGCTGGTCCGTATTGAACCGCATACGGTTCGGCTCGTTCACGGTTTTTCCGGTCTGGAGGCATAGGAGAATGTCGTGGACTTTGGCGTCGCTCTTTTTGAGATAGTGGCAGTCATTGGTGGCGACGAGGGGGATGCCGAGGCGCTTATGGATTTCCCGGAGGCCCTGGTTGGCGATCTGCTGCTCCGGCACTGCATTCTCTTGAACTTCCAGAAAGTAATTGTCCTTGCCGAACACCTCGCGATATTCGGCCGCCGTGCGCATTGCGTCCTCGAGGCGCTCGCGCCCGATGAGATGCGGAACTTCGCCGCTGAGGCATCCGGACAGCGCCACGAGGCCTTCGTGATGCTTGAACAACAGTTCCTTGTCCATACGCGGCTTGTAATAAAAGCCTTCGAGATAGGCGGCGCTGGACAGTTTGAGCAGGTTCTGGTAACCGGTGCGGTTCGCGGCGAGCAGAATCAGGTGGTGGTAATCGTTGTGCGCAAACTGGCCTTCGCGGTCGAAGCGGCTTTTCGGGGCCATATAGGCTTCGCAGCCGATAATCGGCTTGATGCCCGCCGCCGTGGCCTTCTGGTAGAATTCGATGGCGCCGAAGAGATTGCCGTGGTCTGTGACGGCGACCGCCGGCATGTCGAAGTTCTTGGCGGCCTGCACGAGCGCTTCAATTTGGTTCGCGCCGTCAAGCAGACTGTACTGAGTATGAACATGGAGGTGGACGAACTGCGACGCCACGTAGTTTTCCTTAGTCGGCTTGGCGTCTCGGATGAGCGCCGACTTATTCTAGGAGCGACCCGGGGCGAAGTCAATTAGAGGTGGGCCGGTGGCGTCAGGCATGTTCGCTCCGCAAGTTGGACGTCTTGCGAAGGCGTAGGCTGATCAGTTCGGCGATCTTCGTGACGATTTTGTACCCGAGCGCCGGATGCATATCGAGGAGCTTCTGGAGGGCCGTCTGCTGGATGATCAGAGCCCGAAATGGCGTCCTTGTTTTGACCGTGGCTGAAGCCACGCCCTGATCGAAGAATGACATCTCGCCTAGCACCGTGCCCTTGTTCAGCGAGGCTAGGACACAGGGCTTCCCGCCCGGCCCTTTTTTAATGACGTCGGCTTCCCCCGACAGGAGGAAAAAAAGATCGCGCACCTGGTCGTTCTGCTCGATCAGGCGTTCTCCGGCCTGTCCTTCCCTCACCGTACAAAGCGGGGCCAGCAGGTTGATCTCCGCATGAGTAAGTTGGCGAAAGAAAGACAATCCCTGAAGCAGCCCGGGGATCTCACTGACTGGATTCATCGTGCGCCTCCCGATGGGATCGTGTTGGCCATATCGCTCGACTGGGCCGTTAGACTAGCACATGATATGCCAGGCGCAAAGGCGAGCTGAGGCGGCTGCCGGGTTCGCATCGTTGACCTCCTAAAAGGGTTATGATACTTTCCCAAGCGTCTCGGGTTGCACGAGGAGGAAGGGACTGTCTCCATGGCCAAAATAGACGCGTTCTTTAAATTGATGAACGAACAGGGCGCCTCGGACTTGCATTTGGTGTCCGGCCAACAGCCCGTGATGAGGTTGCACGGCGAGTTGGAGCGGGTCAAGTACAAGGTGCTCGAAAACGACGAACTCAAAGCGATGCTGTACGAGATCGCGCCGGAAAACAAGATCAAGGTCTTCGAGGAAACAGGAGACGTGGACTTTGGATATGAAATCCCCGGGGTGGCCCGTTATCGGGCCAATTTTTTCAACCAGAAGTACGGTTGCGCCGCGGTCTTCCGTCAGATTCCTACGAAGATCTTGACCGCCCAGGACCTCGGGCTCCCGCCCATTCTGACGCGCGCTTCGATGCTGCACAAAGGGCTCATCCTTGTGACGGGGCCCACAGGCAGCGGCAAGTCCACCACCATGGCGGCCATGCTGGACCATGCCAACAAAAACCGGAAAGATCATGTCATCACGGTGGAGGACCCCATCGAGTTCGTTCATCAAAGCCAGGGGTGCGTCATCAATCACCGCGAGGTGGGCCTCCACACAAAGTCGTTCGCCGCGGCGCTGAAGGGCGCGTTGCGTGAAGACCCCGATATCATTCTCGTCGGCGAAATGCGGGACCTCGAGACGATTCGTCTGGCGGTGGAAGCCGCCGCAACCGGCCACTTGGTGTTCGGAACCTTGCATACGACGAATGCCGCCAAGACCGTCGACCGCGTCATCGAGGTGTTTCCCCACGAGGAACAAGGACAGATCCGCAATACCCTGTCGACGAGTCTTAAAATCGTGGTGGCTCAGAACCTGTTCAAGCGCATTGATAAGAAAGGACGGTGTGCGGCGTTGGAGATCATGGTGTGCACGCCCGCGATTTCCAACCTCATCCGCGAAAGCAAGACCTTCCAGATCCCGTCCACCATCCAGGTCGGCAAGAAGTTCGGCATGCAGACCCTGGATGACGCCATTATGGAAGTGTTGAATAAAAAGTGGATCAGCCCCGAGGAGGCGTACGATAAGTGTATGGACAAGGCGAAGTTCTTACCGTTCTTGAAGACGCCGCCCGACGATTTGGCCGGGTAACGCTGAACGAACGCGCCGAACTTGGCGTAGAAGAGGAATTCCATGAGAAAACCAGAAATCGACAGCATGCTGACGACGATGCTGGATTCGCACGACAACGTGTCGGACCTGAACATCACGGTGAATCGGCCGTTGCAGGTGGAGGCCTCGGGCGAATTGGTCTCGGTCCCAGTGACGCCGGTGATTGAGGATCTCACCCCGTTCCAGACGGAAGTCTTTGCGCTGAATCTCATCAACGCCGACCGGCGGCTCTCGCAGATGTTGATCGAACATGGGTCCTGCGACAGTTCGTATTTTCTAGTGGGGCGGGCCCGACTCCGCGTCAACACCTTTTCGCAACGCGGCAATTACTCGATCGTCATGCGGAAACTCGAAACCAAGATTCCGACGCTTGCCGAACTGCAACTGCCCGAGGCGTTTAAAAAGATGCCGCGCGAAAAGAATGGACTGATCCTGGTCACCGGCGCCACGGGAAGCGGGAAGTCCACCTCCTTGGCGGCGCTCTTACGGGAGATCAACGAGAACAAGTCCATTCATGTCGTGACGCTGGAAGACCCGGTCGAGTTCGTCCATTCCAATATCAGGGCGACCTTCAATCAGCGCGAATTGGGGACGGACTTTGACACATTCGCGAATGGTTTGCGCGCGGCATTGCGGCAGGCGCCGAAGATCATTCTGGTCGGCGAGATGCGCGACCGCGAGACGGTGGAGTTGGGCCTCAAAGCGTCGGAGACGGGCCATCTCGTGCTGAGCACCTTGCATACGGTTGATGCCGGGCAGACCATCAACCGTATCGTCGGCATGTTCGATCAGGAGGAGGAGAAGCAGATCCGGCAACGTCTCGCCGACACCATCCGGTGGATCGTGGGCCAGCGCCTGCTCCCGAAGGTTGGCGGCGGCCGTCTCGCCATTCATGACATTCTCGGCAACAACCTCCGCACCAAGGAATCGATTCTGATGGGTGAAGCGGAGGGCAAGACCTTCTACGAGATTCAGGAGGCCAGTGAGCCTTTCGGGATGCAGACGTTCGATCAGGCCATCATTCGTGCCTATGCGGGCGGCCTGATTGAGGCCGAGAGCGCCGAGTTGTACGCAACCAGGAAGGCCGTGGTGCAACGCGGCATTGACAAGGTGAAGCAGACCCGCGGGGAAAAAACCACCGACATCGAAGGGCTGGCGGTGGATACCGGCTACAGGACCGTGAAAAAGCGTTAACGTTCACACGAGGCAGGACGTATGGAAATTATCTGCACCGCATGCTCGACGAAGCTGGCCATTCCGGATGAAAAGGTTCCGAAGGAGGCTGCCTTCAAAGTCACCTGTCCCAAGTGCCAGGGAAAAATTCAAGTTAACCCCAAACGAGAAGCGTCTCCTCCGCCATCGGAGTTCGCGGCCACCGATCTCCCCATGGAGCGGACGGGGGCGTCCTCGCCGGAGGAAGACGACTTTGTTGAAAATCGTCGATTGGCGATGGCCTGCATCGATGATCCGAACAGCCAGAGCCTCGCAAAAGCGGCGCTCGCCCAACTTGGGTATACAGTCCATGTCGTGACCAAGCAGGCCGACGCGCTTGACCGCATTCGTAAAAACCGCTATGAGGTCGTGCTCCTCCATGAGGAGTTCGGGGGGTCCGCGCTGGACAATCTGGTGTTGCGAACGATTCAACCGATGACGATGGCGATGCGCCGGCACATGTGCGTCGGCCTTCTCGGGAAACAATTTCGCACGTTTGATCACATGGCGGCGTTTGCCCACAGCGTCAATTTCGTGGTCGCGGAGCGCGAGGCGTCGAAACTGAGCGGCATCGTGCGCCAGGCGCTATCCGAAAATGATCAGTTCTACCGTGTCTTTCGCGAATGCTTGCGCGAAGCCGGCAAGCCGTAGGCGTCACGAAGACCGACAGGCCCGATCGTTACACACAACCCCGTCACGTCATTCTAAGGTTTACGGCATTCCAGCGACTGTCAGGAAGGAGACGAAGATATTGTGAAGCGCGCCATCGTGAGCGTATCCGACAAAAAGGGCGTGGTAGATTTTGCCAAGGGGCTGGCGTCTCTCGGCTACGAAATCCTCTCGACCGGCGGCACCGCCAAGGCCTTGAGGGAGGCAGGCGTTAAGGTGACCGACGTGGCGGCCTATACCGGCTCTCCGGAGATTTTGGATGGGCGCGTCAAGACGCTCCATCCTAAAATCCACGGGGGATTGCTCGGCCGACGGAACGACGCCAAGCATGCCGCAGAGATGGCCCAGCAGGGCATCGCGCCCCTTGACCTCGTGGCCGTGAACCTCTACCCGTTCGAAGCGACCATTGGCAAGGCCGATTGCGCATTCGAGGACGCCATCGAGAACATCGACATTGGCGGTCCTTCAATGCTGCGTTCGGCGGCGAAAAATCACCAGGACGTGGTCGTCATCGTTGACCCCGGTGATTATGAACGCGTGTTGGAGGCGCTGCGTGGCGGCAGCGTATCACAGGAGACGCGCCGGGAGTTGGCCAGAAAAGTGTTTCAGCATACCTCCCGTTATGACGGCGTGATCGCCGGTTATCTGGAGGCTCAGGATGCCGCCGGCGCGGTCAAATTCCCTCCGCTTCTGACCTTGCAGTTCGAGAAGGTTCAGAATCTGCGGTATGGCGAAAACCCGCATCAACAAGGTGCGTTTTACCGGGAGCTCAGCGGTGATGAACCGGCCGTGGCGCGAGGACGGCAGCTGCACGGGAAGGAAATGTCCTACAACAACTTCCTGGACGCGAACTCGGCGTTGGAGTTGGTGAAGGAATTTCGCCAAGAGGCGCCCCTTCCCGCCGCGGTCATCGTCAAGCACAATAATCCCTGCGGGGCGGCCACCGGCGCGACGGCCCGTGATGCCTACGTGAGCGCGCGGGATACGGATCCCGTCTCGGCGTTCGGGGGCGTGATCGCGTTCAACGTCGTCGTGGATGTCGCCGCGGCGAAGGAGATCACCGCCATGTTTGTGGAGGTTGTCGTGGCTCCCGGTTTCGACGCGGAAGCCCTTGCCGAGCTCAAACGGAAGAAAGACCTGCGACTGTTGGAGGTCGGCACTCTGCACATCGCGCGTCGCACGGGGCTGGATACGATGGATCTGAAAAAAATTGTCGGCGGTGTGATCCTTCAGGAGCGCGACCTCGGCACGATCCCCGACATCCGAGCCTTGAAAGTGGCTTCCAAGCGCCTGCCGACAGGCGCAGAGTACGAGGCGTTCGCCTTCGCATGGAAAGTCTGCAAGCACGTGAAGTCAAACGCCATTGTCTTTGCCCGATCCGATCGCACGATCGGCATTGGAGCGGGGCAGATGAGCCGAGTGGATTCCGTGAAGCTCGCCACGCTCAAGGCCGCTTCTTCATTGAAGGAGTGTGTCATGGCATCCGACGCCTTTTTCCCATTCCGGGACGGAATCGACGCGGCCGCCCAGGCCGGTATTACCGGCGTCATCCAGCCGGGTGGGTCCATCCGTGATGAAGAGATCATCAAGGCGGTGAATGAGCACAATATGGCGATGGTCATGACCGGCATGCGCCATTTCCGCCATTAGGTACGTTGAAAAAGGCCCCAGCTGCGTTCTCGCGTCGCTCAGACCCCTCAACGCACGGACATTGTATGTCTCGCCTCCTCCCTCGCTGCGGCCTTGCCGGATAGCCTTTTTAAACGTCCTCCGTATGTCGAAGAAATCCCTCAGTCCTCCCCGAGAATTTCTCGTATGAGTCATGAAGCATGAAGGTTTTGATTGTCGGGGGAGGCGGTCGGGAACATGCGCTTGTCTGGAAGCTGGCGCAGAGCCCGCGTGTCACCGCACTGTTTTGCGCGCCGGGGAATGCTGGTATTGCGAGCATGGCGGAATGTCATCCCATCGCGGGCGAAGAGATCGGTCGCCTCCGGGACTTCGCCCTGGAGCGTCGTATTGATTTGACCGTGGTGGGCCCGGAAGGGCCGCTTGCCGCCGGCATTGTCGATGAGTTCCGAAAAGCCCGGCTGCCGATCTTCGGGCCTTCCCAGTCGGCCGCGCGGATCGAAGCGAGCAAGGCATTTTCCAAGGACCTCATGGCGCGCCTCCGGATCCCCACCGCTGAGGCCAAAGCCTTCACCGAACTGGAACCTGCGCTGACCTATCTGGATCACCGAGATGCGCCGATCGTCATCAAAGCGGATGGTCTCGCCCAGGGCAAGGGCGTGGTGATCGCTCGAAGCAGACTCGAGGCGAAGGAAGCTGCAAGCGCCATGCTTCAGGGCAAGGCGTTCGGCGAAGCGGGGACGCGGGTGGTCATCGAAGATTATCTCGATGGCGAAGAGCTGACCATCATGGCATTTACCGACGGCAAGACGGTCATCCCGATGATACCGGCTCAGGATCACAAACAGTTGGAAGATGGAGATCGAGGCCCGAATACCGGCGGGATGGGCGCGTATGCGCCGGCGCCGATCGGCACCCCGGCGGTGGTCGACCGTGTGCGGCGAACAATTTTGGAACCGATCGTCGGCGGACTCTCGCAGATGGGTCGGCCGTTCCACGGCGTCATCTACGCCGGACTCATGATGGTCAACGACGACCCGAAAGTATTGGAGTTTAACGCGCGTATGGGCGATCCCGAGACCCAAGCCGTCCTACCGCTCCTCAAGACCGACCTGTTGGAGGTCTTGCTCGGCGTCGTGGAGCATCGTTTGGATCAGGTGTCGGTGGAATGGCATTCCGGCGTCGCGGTGTGCGTGGTCCTAGCGGCTGAAGGATATCCATCGGCCCCGGTCAAAGGCCGGATCATTCGGGGCCTCGATGGCTGGGATGATTCTCCAAGTTTGATCCTTTTTCACGCGGGGACGGGCAAGACTCCGAGCGGGACCGCCACGGCAGGCGGCCGCGTACTCGACATCACAGGCGTGGGGAAAGATTTTCACGCGGCCCGTGAAAGGGCATATGACGGTGTCAGGAGGATCACATTCGAGGGTATGCAATACCGGCGGGACATCGGGAGCCGAGCCCTTCTTGGGCGTTGACGTCTTCCGCGGTATAATGCCGGAGATGACGATTTCGCCGCATGATCTCCGGAAGGCTTCGGCCGTGATCGCAAAGGGTGGGGTGATTGCATTCCCGACGGAAACCTTCTATGGACTCGGAGTCAATCCTTTTGATCGCCAGGCGTTGGCGCGCGTCTTCGCCTTGAAGGGCCGATCTACGGTTGATCCACTGTTGGTGCTGATCGAGGCACGATCCGATGTGCGGAGGCTGGCTTCCGAGGTTACGTCGACGGCCGAGCGTCTGATGGAAGCCTACTGGCCGGGTCCGCTCACGCTGATCTTTCGGGCGCTCCCCTCGCTTCCACCGGAGCTGACGGCCGGCACCGGAACAATTGGTGTTCGACTGTCGTCGCATCCGGATCTGCCGCGGCTGCTCGAAGCGGCGGGGGGAGCTTTGACGGGGACCAGCGCCAACCGAACCGGCGAGGCTCCCGCTTCGACCGCCGACGAGGTGAGGCGGATCTTCGGCAGCGAGGTGGAGCTGGTCCTAGATGGCGGCCGAACGGCTGGCGCCCCGCCGAGCACTGTACTGGATACCACCACGACGCCCCCGCGTCTCGTCCGAGAGGGCCGCGTGTCGAAAGCCTCCTTGCTGGCGATCATCGGCTCGTTGGCGGCATAGCCATGCTGGACACTCTTCGATCACTCAACAACCGCCTCTTTCACCGGCTCCGGCTGACGACGAAGCTGGTGATCATGATGTTGACGCTCCTGATGCTGTCCCTCACCGGCTCCATCATGCTCTCCCACCTGGCACAACAAGCCTTGATCAATGAAATCGAAGAGAGCATTAACGATCTCTCGAACGCGACCGCCGTGAGTCTCGAACAGCTCTCCGGGGAACCGGATGCCGCGCAGCTGCAAAAGCTTCTGGGCCGATTGGTCAAGAAGGGCGTGAAAGAGATCAAACTGCTGGACGTCGAGAAGACAGTCGTGGCAAGTTCTCCGCCGCCACAGCTCTCCGGGCGCAAGATGGAGAGCACGGTGACCAAACGCGGCCAGCGCGAATATAACGTGACGGCACCCTTGGTCGACGGCAACGAGGTGCTCGGCTATATCCACGTGACATTCACCCTCGATGATGTGGCACAGGTCACCAAGGCGACGTTATATAAACGCACCGCCGTCACATTGATGATCTTCTCGCTCGGTATCGGCCTATCGCTCTACCTGGCGCGCAAGTACACGCAGCCTCTTCACGGCGTCGTGGAAGCCGCGAAACGCGTCGCCGCCGGAGACTTGACCAAGACGATCGAAGTGGAGGGCGAGGACGAGATCGCCGAACTCACGAAAAGTTTCAATGAAATGGTCGAAAAGCTCCGCCAACATCGGGAATTGGAGGAGCGGTTGCACGAAGCGGAGCGCTTGTCGGCCGTCGGCAAACTGGCATCCGGTATCGCGCACGAAATCAGAAATCCGCTGAACTTCATCAGCCTGAGCATCGACCATATTCGCAGCCGCCTGGGCGGGGACCGAGCCGCCGAGCTGCAGATGCTGATGTCGAACATCAAGGACGAGGTTCATCGTTTAAACGTGATGGTAGAAAATTTTCTCAGCGTCGGTAAGCCGCTCGCGCTGAAGAAAACCGACGTGGACCTCGCCGGTTTAGTTCGGGATGTGGTCGGCCTTGCGCGGCAAAAGGCCATAGAGCAGGGAATTTCGGTGGATGTCGAGGACCAGGGGGTGCCCCTGCGGTTCCATGGCGACCCGGTACAGATCAAGACCTGCCTGATGAACGTCGTCCTGAACGCCATCCAGGCGATGCCGGCCGGCGGACATCTCACGATTGCGATGTCCTATCGCAAGACCGGGGGTTCGAATGGAGCCGACGCGTCGGCGATCGAAGTGACGGTGACGGATACAGGGGCGGGGATTGGTGAAGAGGATTTGACCAGAATCTTCGACCCGTACTTCACCACGAAAAAATTGGGCATCGGACTGGGTCTCGCCATCACCAAGAAGATCGTGGAAGAGCACAAGGGGCGGATCAGCGTGCGAAGCCGGCCGCAGGAAGGGACGACCATGTGCATCAGTTTTCCGTCGGAACAGCCTGCCGAGGTGGCGGTATGACACCCCATGGGCACATGCTCGTGGTGGACGATGAGAAGTCTCAGCGCGATATCCTGACGGTGATCCTCGAGGGAGAAGGCTATCGCGTGGAAACGGCCTCCAGTGTGCCGCAAGCCATTTCGCTGTATCGGAACCATCCCGCAGACGTGGTGTTGACCGATCTCTCCATGCCTGAACGGGACGGCATGTCGTTGCTTGAAGAGTTGATGAAGATCAATGAGGACGTGCTGGTCGTGTTGATCACCGCCCACGGCACGGTCGGCTCCGCGGTGGAGGCCATGAAGAAAGGGGCCTTTGACTATCTCACGAAGCCGCTGGACCGCGAAGATCTCTTGATCACCGTCGCGCGCGCCTTCGACACAGTCCATCTGTTGACCGAAAACCGTGGCCTCCGCCAGCAGCTGCAGGACAAATTCAAGATCGAGAACATCATGGGGCATCACCCGCTGATGCAGGAGGTCTTCCGGGTGATTCGAAAGGTGGCGCCCAGCCAGACGACCGTCCTGGTTACCGGAGAAAGCGGCACCGGCAAAGAGCTGGTAGCACGCGCGATCCATTCAGAAAGCACCCGTAAGGACCGTCCGTTTCGCGCACTGAACTGCGCCGCCATCCCGGAGACCTTGATTGAGAGTGAGTTATTTGGGCACGAGAAAGGCGCCTTTACGGGCGCGCAGGCGCGTCAGATCGGGCTGTTTGAAACCGTGGATCAGGGGACGCTGTTTCTGGATGAGATCGGAGACCTCAGTCTTCCGCTGCAGGCCAAGCTCCTTCGCGTGTTGCAGGAAAAGGAGATCCGCAGGATCGGGGGGCGCGACGATATCAAGGTGGATGTGCGCGTCGTGGCTGCGACCAACCGAAAGCTGAATGCGGCGATCAAACAAGGCACCTTCAGGGAAGATCTGTTCTACCGGCTCAACGTCGTCTCCGTTCATTTGCCGCCGCTGCGGGAACGGACCACCGATATTCCCGAACTGGTCGCGCATTTCCTGAGCAAATATGCCCCCACGTCAGGGAAATCCGTGAACGGCGTCTCCAACAGCGCCTTGCGGGTCTTGATGGATTACCATTGGCCGGGCAACGTCCGCGAACTCGAATCGGTGATCGAGCGTGCCGTGCTGCTGTGCGAATCCGACCATCTCGAAGTGGAAGACTTTCCAGCGGAGGTCCGTTCGCGCAGCACGTTGCTTGAGCGATTGGACTTCGACCTTCCCGGCGAAGGCTTCTCCCTGGAGGAGTTCGAACGTCAGTTGCTTGAAAAAGCGATGGCGCGCAGCAACGGGGTGATCGCCAAGGCCGCCAAGATGCTGGGCTTGTCGTACAAGACGATGCAGTACAGGCTGGAGAAGTTTCAGCTCGGACGCGGAGCGATCGCACCGCGCGGTGCGACTTCCGAGGGGCCGGAGGGCACGGGCGCTGAGGCAGAGGGCTAGTCATACAAACCACATGGAGGGAATAATGGGCACTGGACGACAGGTGGCGGTGATGATGGTTCTAACGGGGCTGTTGCTTGGTTTGGGGGGCTGCGACTGGTGGCCACCGACCTTGCAGGAGCGCATTGGACAGCAGGATGTGCAGATCAAAGCTTTGGTCGCGGAAAAAGAGAGTCTTCAGAAAAGAGCCATGGAGTTGGCGAAGCTCGCGGAGAGTCTCAGAGCGCAGGCCACTCAGGCGGAGCAGGCGAATGCGAGTTTAAAATCCCAGATCGAGCAGATGAAAGCGGAGCTTGAGGCGGCGAAGGCCGTGAAAAAGAAGCCCACCTCGACGGCGAAAACAGGCGCCGCCAAACCGAAGCGCTAAGGGGCCAGTCAGGAACCGGACGACGCTGAGGCGGGGGGCGCGGCGCCCGTCTCGGATTTGCTCGCGGCCGCAGGCGCGGCGGGCGCAGCGGCCGGAGCGGAGCCTTTGCCGTCGCTTCCCGAACTTGCAGTCGTGGATTCGGGCTTTGCTGGTTCTTTCGAGCTGGTGGATTTTTCTTCGGAGGTCGGAGGTTTCATCTTGTCGGAATAGTCAGTCACGTACCAGCCGGATCCTTTGAAGGAAATGGCCGGGACCGAGATCACCTTCGTGACCGGCCGGTCGCATTCGCGACATGTGGTGAGCGGTTCGTCGCTGAATTTTTGCTTGACTTCGAAACGGTGTCCCGCCTCGCATCCGTACTCGTACACTGGCATGCTCGTCTCCTTCAACGACTCTGTAAGGGTTATAACCACAGTTTTCGGCGGTTCAAGCCGGTGGGTGGTCACGAGAGCCTAAGAATCGCCGCCTCGATTCGGTCGAGGCCGTCGGCGATATTCCGCATGCTGGTGGCATAGGAGAATCGGAGATGATCGGGGGCCCCGAATGCCTCACCGGGGACCGTGGCGACCCGCGCCTCCGTCAGGAAATAGGTCGCCAACGCCGTAGAAGAACTGATTGGCTCGCCTCCGGACTTTCGCCCCAACAATTGACCGATATGGGGAAAGGCATAAAAAGCGCCGCTCGGCATCATGCAGTGGACGCCCGGAATCTTGTTCAACCGTTCGACCATGAAGCGCCGCCGTTTGTCGAATTCCGTCACCATGGCGGTGATGAACGGTTCGCCTTGGTTGAGCGCCGTGACGGCGGCCTTCTGCGCCATGGAATTGGGATTCGACGTGCTCTGGCTTTGCACGGTGCCCATCGCGGAAATCACATCCACTGGTCCGGCCGAGTAGCCGATGCGCCAGCCGGTCATCGCATAGGCCTTGGAGACACCGTTCACGACGACGGTCCGGGCCTGCACGTCCTTTCCCAATGACGCAATGCTTTCATGGCGCGCGCCGTCGTAGACCATCTTTTCATAGATCTCATCCGAGATGATCAGAAAGTTCCGTCGAAGCGCCACCTCTGCGATGGCCTGCAGGGTGCGAACCTGGTACACCGCGCCCGTGGGATTGCTCGGGCTGTTGACGATGATCGCCTTCGTCCGTTCTGTCACATAGCGTTCGACCAGCCCACCGGTCAGTTGAAAGCCGGTCGCTTCTTCCGTCGGGATCATGACCGGCGTGGCATCGTTCAGGACCGCCTGGTCCGGATACGAGACCCAATACGGCGCAGGGATTAGGACTTCATCGCCGGCCTCGAAGAGCGCTTGCCCGAGGTTGTAGAGGCTGTGCTTCGCGCCGCAGGAAATGAGGATTTGGGATTTGTCGTAGGCGAGCCCTTGATCCCGTTTGAGCTTGTCGATGACTGCCACTTTCAATTCATCAATGCCGCCGCTTGCGGTGTATTTTGTAAATCCCGCCCGAATGGCCGCGATGCCCGCTTCCTTCACCGCGTCCGGCGTATCAAGATCCGGCTCGCCCGCCGCGAAATCAATCACGTCCACACCGCGCGCCGCCATGGCTTTGGCTTCAGCCGTCATGCGAAGCGTCGGCGAGGGGGAGATGCGTCCGACACGTTTGGCGAGCTTGATCATACCCGCCCTCGCAGCTTGGCGGCGACTCGCCGGGCGATTTCAGGATGGAGCAGATCTTTGAGGTCGCCGCCGAGGCGGGCGACTTCTTTGATGATGGTGGAGGTCAGATAGATGTATTCCTGGCTGGGCATCAGGAACACGGTCTCAGCGCTCGGGTCCAGATTACGGTTCATCAGCGCCACCTGAAGTTCGAATTCAAAGTCGGACACTGCGCGCAAACCCCGAATGATCGCATGCGCGCCACGCTCGCGGACGAACTGGACCAGCAGGCCGTGAAAGGGTTCCACCTCGACATGCGGGAGGTCTTTGGTCGCGACCCGGACCATCTCCACGCGCTCGTCGAGATCGAAGACCGGATGCTTCTGTGGATTGAGGGCCACGGCGACATACACTCTATCGAAGAGGCGCAGGCTTCGGGTGATCAGATCGACGTGCCCATTCGTAATCGGATCGAAGGTTCCGGGGTACACGCCGATCTTCATGAGGCCTGCATATCCATGTCTGCGAACTGATAGAGCGAGAGGAGTGTGTCCCCGTAGCGGTACGATTTGAGGAGGGCGAGGCCACCGACCCGTTCCTGCAAACGGGTTTTATGAAAATGCTCGATCACCACCACGCCATTGGAACGAATGATAACATCGCGTTCCAGGAATGGCAATATTTCCCCCCCCTCGCCGGTGTCATAGGGCGGGTCGAGAAACACGAGGTCGTACGGTTCATCGGGTGCATGCTTGAGAAAGCGTGAGGCCGTGACGCACCGGACATCCGCGTGTTTGGCATATCCCAGTCGTCTGAGGTTCTCTCTGAGACGACGACAGGACATGGGATGAGAATCCACAAACGTCACATGACGGGCGCCCCGGCTCAGCGCCTCCATACCGACCATGCCCGTACCCGCAAAAAGATCCAAGAAGCGGGCACCGGAAAGGTGTGGGGCCAGAATGCTGAAGAGCGCCTCTTTGACTTTTCCGGGCGTCGGCCGAAGATTCAAACCTGGCGATCCCGAAATCGTCCGGCCGCGCCCTGTCCCGCCTAGAATACGCATCGGTCACCCAATCCTCGAAACGATGGAATGCACAAGAGATTCAACAAGGACTGTAGCATGGATGGAGGTGCCGGCGATAACCGAAAATTTGCTTGACTATCGTGCCGCCACGCTCGTATGGTGGCCTCGAAAAAAAGGAAAATGTCGTTGAGGAGCTGAGAAGGGAACGCTAAGGAGAGACCGGTTCAGGGGTCTCTGGGGAAGGGGGTCTTCGCCGATTTTGAGCGATGGTCGGATCGACGACCGCTCCGCAATTGAGACATTTCCATGCGTAACAGGTGAAGAAATAGTCAGAGAATAGTTCGCTGACCATCAACCCTTTACACTTTGCACATTCCATAGGGCCTCCAACCGATTTGAGCGGGCAGTAAGCAACAGTGGTGCCTGAAAATATAGAACTTTTGATTTCAAAGACTTGAAGGGTTGATTTGGCACCGTCTTTATCTTTAGAGGTCTGCTCTGTGTCAAAAAAGTTCTTATGGTATGTAACTCTATACACACGCTTCGAATTGGGGAAGTGCGAGGAGAGCCATGAGAATCACCTCATGGCCGGAGGACGAACGTCCCCGGGAGCGGCTGATGCGGTATGGTGCGGAGACATTGACGGACGGTCAGCTCCTTGCGGTACTGTTGGGGACCGGACATGTCGGGGAGAGCGCCCTCGACCTTGGTGTGAGTTTGCTCACTCGGCATGGCGGACTGAGTGGGCTCGGCCGGCGCAGCATTCGGGAGCTCTGTGCGATTCCGGGCATCGGACCGGCGAAGGCGGCATTGCTGATCGCCGCGCTGGAGGTTGGAAAACGGGCGACATCTGCACCATTGACGAGCGGACAGAGAATTACCTCGAGCGAGGATGTCTTTCAGCATTATCGTCCATTGATGCGTGGTCTGCGCCGCGAGATCTTCAAGGTCATCTTGCTGGATGGGAAGAATGCGATCATCACGGATGTCACGGTGTCGGAAGGAAGCCTGACCCTCAGTATTGTGCATCCGCGGGAAGCCTTCGTCCCTGCGGTCAAAGAATCCGCCGCCGCGGTGATTTTCGTTCACAATCATCCCAGCGGAGATCCCGAGGCGAGTCCTGAGGATCGTGCGCTGACCCGCCGGCTGGTTTCGGTGGGAGAGATCATGGGGATTCGGGTTTTGGATCACGTCATTATTGGAGACCGCCGGTACGTCAGCTTTGCAGATCAGGGATGGCTCACGCCATAGCCTCAGCCCTGCAAACGGAAGGGGGATGCCGGGAATGCCTGCACAGAAAAAAACGAGCAAACCGAAGAGCGTGAAGCGCGCTCCCATAGCTGCCGTCAAGGTCGGGAAGTCCCAGCAGAAGCAGCCGGTGGCCAAAGCCGCTCGCCATGAACCATCGGGGAACCTCCCTGAAGAAGTTAAACGACTCTGGCGGGAGGTGGAATCTCTCCACGCGCAGCTGATCAGGAAGCCAGGTCTCGGCAATGAGGGTGGCGGGCGACGCGATCAGGATAAAATCGTCGCGGACCGGCTGGCGCGGCTGGACGAGAAGATCGAGTCACTCTGGGGACGTGTGGCTGACCTGGAGGAACATCTCGAAGGAGAAGGCGGTCGCTCGCGCGAGCCGGATGTCGATGAAATTCCGGATCGGGATTTCTACGAGCATTAAGCATTCATCCCCGCCTCACGTCCGCGTGTAACATTCTGGCGCCCCACGCGTTTTCTTTCCTCCCGTCCATGATTACGTGATAGTACTTATTCCGTCATTGACTCTCCCAAGGGGCGTGTGATACGTTCTCTTCCGATGAAGAGCAGCGAGTACAGGCCTAATTTCAAAGACTTCTGCGCTCTTGCCCGAGACGGGAACCTTATTCCGGTCTTTCGGGAAGTGTTGGCGGATTTCGAAACCCCGGTGTCGGCATTCGTCAAAATCGATCAGGGACCCTGCGCCTACCTGTTGGAAAGCGTTGAGGGAGGAGAAAAGTGGGCGCGCTATTCATTTCTGGGCAGTGGTTCGCCGGTCGTCATTCAGGGCGATGAACGCAAGCTGACGATTTTCGAGGGATCGCACCGTCGTACAATGCCCGTGGCGACGGATGTCCTTGAAAGTTTGCGTGCCGTCATGGCGGAGTACCGGCCCGTGCACGTTGCGGGTTTGCCACGATTCTGCGGTGGCGCAGTCGGCTACCTGAGCTATGACGTGGTGCGGCAATTCGAACGACTGCCGTCGCATCGCCGTGACCTCTTGGGCTTGCCGCAGGCGTCCTTTCTGCTCACCGACACGCTGCTGATTTTTGATAATGTTGCGCAGACCATCAAGGTGGTGGCGAATGCGCATGTCGGGAAAAGCGGATCACGCAAGGCATACGAAGATGCCATCCACCGGATCGACCGGATGATTGCTCGCCTCCGCACCGGTCGCCGGCCGGTCCCGAAGGCCGCCGCCCGTCGGGCACCGGTGTTTCTCTCGAACATGAGTAAAGCCGATTTCGAGAAGATGGTGGTGCAGACGAAGCACTACATCAAGGCCGGCGATATTTTCCAGGGCGTCTTGTCGCAGCGATGGCAGGCGGCCATTCGCGCGCGTACCTTTGACATTTATCGGGCATTGCGTGTCATCAATCCCTCGCCGTACATGTATTACCTCCGGTTTCCCGAGGTGGAGTTGATCGGTGCGTCGCCCGAGGTCCTCGTGCGGTGCGAAGATGGGGTCATTCAGGTGCGGCCGATCGCAGGCACGCGACCACGGGGCCGCAGTGAGCAGGAAGACAAGACGCTCCGCGAGGAACTTCTCGGCAACGCCAAAGAACGCGCGGAGCATGTGATGCTGGTGGACCTCGGTCGGAATGATGTCGGCCGGGTCGCGCAGCCGGGCAGCATACAGGTGAAGGATTTCATGGCGGTGGAGCAGTACTCGCATGTGATGCATCTGGTGTCGCAGATCGAAGGGCGGTTGGCGGAAGGCCGTGATGCCTTCGATGTGCTACGGGCCTGCTTTCCGGCCGGGACGGTGTACGGGGCGCCGAAAATTCGCGCGATGGAGATCATTGAAGAGCTGGAGCCTTCGCGCCGTGGACCGTACGCCGGCGCCGTCGGCTATTTCGGGTTCGGCGGCAACATGGACACCTGCATCAACATTCGCACCGTCGTCGTCAAGGGCCGTCAAGCCTTTATTCAGGCGGGCGCCGGCATTGTCGCGGATTCCGATCCGGAGGCAGAATATGTGGAAACCTGTAACAAGGCGAAAGCCATGATGCGGGCGGTCGAAATGGCGGAGAATGGGTTGGAGTAATGGCCGTGCTGGTCATCGACAATTACGACTCCTTCACCTATAACCTCGTGCAGTATCTCGGCGAGTTGGGTGCGCAACCGGTGGTCTTTCGCAACGATGCCATCACGGTTGACGAGATCATCAAGCTGCAACCGGACCGCATTGTCATCTCGCCCGGTCCCTGCACCCCGAAGGAAGCAGGCATTTCCGTTGAAGCGATCCAACGGCTGGCCGGAAAAATCCCGATCCTCGGCGTCTGCTTGGGGCATCAAAGCATCGGAGAGGCATTTGGAGGCGAGGTGGTCCGCGCGGAGCGGCTTATGCACGGAAAGACCTCGATGATCCGGCATGACGGCCGCAGCATCTTCGAAAGTCTTCCCAATCCCTTCGAGGCGACCCGCTATCACTCTTTGATCGTGCGTCGGGACACTCTTCCTTCGTGTCTTGAGATTTCGGCGGAAACGGCGGAAGGGGAAATCATGGGTCTTCGCCATCGCAGTCTGGCAGTGGAGGGCGTGCAATTCCACCCGGAATCCATCCTGACCCGGCCAGGCAAGGATATTCTACGGAACTTTCTTACACTGTGATTGCCGTCTCATGATGAAGGAAGCCATCGGAAAACTGATCGACGGGCAAGGGCTGACTGAGGCCGAAGCCGAAGCCGCCATGCTTGAAATCATGGACGGCCTGGCGACTCCCGCGCAGATCGGATCATATGTGACGGCGCTTCGGATGAAGGGCGAGACTGTGGAGGAAATTACGGGCTCAGCCCGCGCGATGCGGGCGAGGGCGACGCGCATCCGGCCAAACGATCCGATCATCGTGGATACATGCGGCACCGGCGGTGACGGCGCCGGCACCTTCAACGTCTCAACAACCGTTGCCTTCGTCCTAGCCGGCGCGGGCATCACCGTGGCGAAGCATGGCAATCGAGCCGTGTCGTCGCGCGCCGGGAGTGCAGATATTCTTGCTCGTCTCGGCGTCCGGATCGATCTGCCGCCGAAGGACGTCGAAGAATGCATCGGCGAAATCGGCATGGGATTCCTCTACGCGCCGCTGTTCCACGCCGCTATGAAGCACGCGCTCGGACCGCGGCAGGAACTCGGCGTCCGCACCATATTCAACCTGCTCGGGCCATTGACGAACCCCGCCGGCGCCTGCATTCAGGTCCTTGGCGTGTATGATCAGGGCTTGACCGATATTCTCGCGAAGGTGTTGATGAAACTCGGCAGTCGCCATTGTTATGTCGTCCATGGCATGGATGGGTTGGATGAAATCACGCTGACAGATCGCACGCGGATTTCAGAAGGCAAGGGTGGCCGGATCACCAATTACTTCATCGAGCCTTGCGATTTCGGATTTCAGCGGGTGCGGCTGAAGGATCTCAGCGGGGGCGATGCCGAAGAGAACGCCGCCATCACCCGCGATATCCTGGAAGGACGGGAAGGGCCGCGCCAGCAACTCGTCCTCTTGAACGCCGCGCCGGCTTTAGTCGCCTGCGGGAAGGCGACGACGCTGCAAGAGGGCGTGGAAGTTGCGCGCGGGGTCATTCGATCCGGCGCGGCGATGCAGAAGCTCGAACGTCTCATCAAGTGGACCAACCGTTGATCCGGCGCGATCCATTGCCGCCCTGCCTCGCGCCATGATTCTCGACGAAATGCTCGAGCACAAGAAGCAGGAGGTCAAGGAGAAGAAAAAGGCCTCCTACCTCGCCGATCTCAAAACCAAAATCCGGGAACTGCCGGCGCCTGCCGGCTTCTACCAATCCCTCACGGATTCGTCCGGCCCGGCCGTCGGGCCACGGGCGCCGTCCATACCCACTCGACGACTGCCGCGGTTGATTGCCGAGGTCAAGAAGGCCTCACCGAGCAAAGGGGTGCTCCGCGAGGATTTCGATCCATTGTCCATTGCCCGCACCTATCAGCAGCACGGGGCCTCCGCGGTATCGGTCCTCACGGACCGCACATACTTTCAAGGCAGCCTGGAGGATCTGCGGGCGATTAAGGAACAGGTCCGCCTTCCGGCGCTGAACAAGGAATTTATGGTGGACGAGTTGCAGTTCTATGAGGCTCGCGCGCATCTGGCAGATGCCGCTCTTCTGATCGTCGCCGCGTTGGACCGCGTCCAATTGGTGGACTTCTATCACCTCGCCCGGCAGGAATTCGGTTTGGACGTCCTGATCGAGGTGCATCACGAGCGGGAACTTGACCGAGTCCTCGAACGGCTTCCCGAGGCGCGTATCATCGGCATCAACAACCGCGATCTCGATTCCTTTAAGACGTCGCTCGACGTCACATTCCGCCTGGCGAAGCGCATTCCCGGGGGGAAACTGATCGTGAGCGAAAGCGGGATCGCCACCCGCGATGACGTCATCCGCCTCGCCGATGCCGGTGTGGGCGCCATTCTCGTCGGCGAATCGCTGATGAAGGCCGACGACATCGGCGCAAAAATCAACGAGCTGATCGGTCCGGTCGAAGACCAGCCATAGACGCCTTGCCCTGACGGGGTCTCATTACGCCCGCGCGCTCAACTTCAGCGCCTGCAGGAGTTCCTGCGTGTCAACCGCTTTCACAAGCTGATCTCGATGGCGAGCCCATGTCCCCGGCAGCCCTTCGCAAAACGGCAGTTCGCCGAACGATTGCAAACCAGACAGGTGGAGAATCGTCTGCACCGTCTCTTCTAATTCCATGGTCTGCAGGGGAGGGGATAGATGGTTGAAGATCACGCCGAGGATTGGAATTCCTCGACGCTTCAGACATTCCACGGTCAGCAGGGTGTGGTTGATGCTGCCCAACGCCACGCGGGACACAATCAACACCGGCATCTTCATGCGCGCGATCAGATCCACGATGAAGAGATCGTCAGACAGGGGGACCAGCAGGCCGCCGATGCCTTCTACGATCAGGCAATCGTGTCGAGCTGACAGCGTATGAAAAGCCTTCAGAATGCGCTCCACATCTAACGCGAGGCCTTCATGGCGTGCGGCCACCCAGGGAGCTGCCGGAAGGTTCAAGCGATAGGGGCTGACGAGTTCGAGATCATCGCGGCAACCGGTCACGGACAACAGCCAGTCAGGATCCGAATCGTGGGAGGCGGATGAGATGCCGGTGGCGACGGGTTTCATGATGCCGGCGTCAAATCCGTGCGCTTGAAGTGCGGTGACGAGGGCTGCCGTGACGATGGTCTTGCCCACCCCGGTGTCGGTACCGGTCACGATCATGCCATGGTTGTGCGCGCCTGTCATGGATGTGAGTCGGCGCGGTTACAGTCCGGCGATCCGGCTGTCGAGGTGGAAGACTTGTCCTGAGATATGTCGCATCTGCGCCACGGACACCGCAAATTGGGCCACCTCGTCCATGGTCGTGCCATGCCCGAGGACCGTTTCGAAAGGAGCCGGTGAGGAATCGCCGACGAACCCGGTCAGTGCGGTGGAATGCCAGCCGGGCAGAAGCATGTTGACCCTGATGTGATCCGGTCCCCATTCCCGTGCAGCGGTCCGCATCAACCCGAGCAAGCCGGCTTTTGCCGCCGCATACGGAGCCTGCCCGCTTCGGCCTTGCAGGCCCGACAGAGAACCCATGAGAATGATCGCCCCATCGCCTTGTCGTACCATCACGCGTGCGGCGCTTCGCAGGCAGTGAAACGTGCCGTTGAGAATGGTCCCGACGATCCGGTCCCACGCCTCGCTCGAAACCTTTACCATCAACGCGTCCTCCGTCACCGCCGCATTGCAGATCAGTACGTCCAAACGCCCCCACCTGTCCACCACATTCTCGATCATCGCCGCGACCATGTGCGGGTCTCGGATGTCGGCTTGATATGCATAGGCGCTTCCGCCTGCGGATTCGATCATGTCGATCGTATTCTTGGCCTCGCTCGTCGCGGCTCGGCAGTTCACGGCGATGCGATAACCGGCCTTCGCGAAGCTGATGGCGATGGCTCGGCCCAATCCTCTGGAGGCTCCGGTCACAAGCACGACCGGCGCGATACGTGCTATGGGATTTGTCAGCTCTGTATGCCTCTCGATGAGCGAAAACGAGTATAGCATGGCTTGATGGCACCGGAAGGTTGTGCTAGGCTCACACGAATTGTGAGTTGAACAAAAAGATGTTGCCAGCCATGTCTCGCCGGTTCAGAAACACGATCTTCTGCCTCTTTGCCGTGATGGTTCCAGAAGGAGTTCTGGGGAATCCCTTGATCATCGAGAGCAACCCCGTCCTCAAGGAAGTGCAAAATACCGAGGAGTACTTCCCGGACGGTATCGGCAGCGTCTGGCGGTATACCGGCCGCAGCCGCACCGAGACGATCGAACGCATTGCCGATGTCACCTTCACCAATGAAGTGTCCGCGATCGGGACCACGAACATCAAGGGTGAAACGGTCAAAATCTTCCGGGAAACCAACCAGGGCAACAAGGGCCCCACGGACGGTTATTTCCGCCGTGATGCGTCGGGCATCACCTATTACGGCAGCCAGCCCACGACGCCGTTTGAACAGCATTTGGTTCCTTACCGGGTGCTGAAGTTTCCGCTGGAGTTGCACGGGAGCTATCAACAGCTCAGCAAGAAAAATGTCGACATGCAGACGGACATGGATGGCGACGGTCATTTCGAACGGGCCGATGTGACGGCCAACGCGCAGGTCGTCGGCTATGAATCGATCACGGTCGGTGCCGGAACGTTTTCGGACGCACTGCGAATTGACGCGGTGATGACGATCACGGTGACGTTGTCGAAAACCCGTCACCTCGTGGTCAGCACGGATACGATTTCCAGTTGGTTCGTGCGCGGCATCGGCTTGGTGAAATACGTCGAAAGGGTCGAGGCGCCGCCACTGCTCGAGACGCGCGGCGAAGTCACCCATCTCAGCGAGGAATTGGACAGCTATTCCTTGAAGGGTCAAGCAGGATTGCTGTCCGCGCCCTTTCCGTATCCGCCGTCGTCCTACTAAGCCTTCTCGGCGCGTACCTCGGCTCTCAGTTTCTCCAGCACGCCCAAGACGTCATCGATCTGCTGGGGCGTATGCGCGGCCGTGACGCTCATCCGCAGGCGGCTCGTGCCCTCCGGCACAGTGGGCGGACGGATGGCGGGCGCGTAGATGCCATGCTCGAGCAACCGCGCACCCATCTTCAGCGCCTTCCCTGCGTCGCCGATCAGGATGGGCACAATCGGGGATTGGCTGCCGAGAGTGTCATAGCCGAGAGAATGGGCGCCGTTCTGCAGGCGGCGGGTCAATTGCCAGAGCGTTTCCCGGCGCTCCGGTTCCGACTCGACGACATCCAGTGCCGCGACGGCCGCGGCGGCGATGGCCGGCGGCAATGCCGTTGTGTAGAGGAAGGACCGCGCCCGGTTGACCAGGTAATCGATCAATGTGCGGGGGCCTACCACAAAGCCTCCGAATCCACCCAGGGCTTTGCTCAACGTGCCCATCTGCACGAGGGAACCTCCGGTCAAACCGAAGTGCTCCGCGGTCCCGCGCCCTTCCGGTCCCATCACGCCGGTCCCATGCGCGTCGTCCACGACGACAGTCGAGCCGGTCTGCTCGGCAATCTTGACGAGCTCAGGGAGGGGGGCCAGATCTCCATCCATGCTGAAAACGCCGTCGGTGACGATGAGTGCCGGCGCCGGTGGCTGCTTTCGAGCGAGCAACGACGCAAGCTGCGCGGCGTCACGGTGGCGAAAGACACGGAGCGTGGCCTTGGACAGACGGCAGGCGTCGATCAGGCTCGCGTGGCAGAGGCGATCGGTATAGATCACGCGTTTGTCTTCAGCAAGCGTTTGAATCAGTCCCAGGTTCGCGTGATAGCCAGTGCTGAAAACGAGCGCGGATTCCGTGTGCTTGAAAGCCGCCAGACGTGCCTCGAGCTCCGCGTGCGGGCGCAGGGTGCCGGCGGTCACGCGCGACGCGCCGGCGCCTACTCCGTATCGACGAAGCGCCTGCGCCGCGGCTTCGACGACTTTCGGATGGGTGGCGAGGCCAAGATAATTATTCGACGAGAGCAGCAGGATCATCCGGCCGTCCATCCGGACTTCAGGGCCCGTGGCCGAGTCGATGATGCGGAGCTTTCTCAGCAGTGAACGGCGATTCAGGTCGTCCAGGCGTATCTGATACATCGGTCCCGTATACCCGGCATTGCGCGCGGTGTCAATTGTCGCTCGTGGTTTGACATTCCCCTCTCGGCGTCGGTATAACGCGCGAGGGGACAGGAGACGCAGATGTTCAAGATCAAAAAGGAACGAGTCCTTGGTGAGAGTCCCAGGCATGTGACCGGAACGGTCGAGCATGCGGCAAACGTCGCACGCGAAAATGTGACATGGTTGACGGCCGGGATTGTTGTCGCGCTCATTGTTGGGTTGGCCGTCGGAGGTTTTCTCTGGATGCGCCAACAGAATGACCAGGCAGCGGCGGAACTCCTTCAGGAGGGGACGAAGGTCTATGCCGAACGTGCAATGGCCGCCCCGCAGCCGCGCCGCCCCGAAGACGTCCAGAAAGCGGTGCAGGTCTTCCGAAAAGTACTCCTCGAATTTCCGCGCAGTGCTGTCGCCCCTCAGGCGGCGTATATGCTGGGCAACGCACTCAGCGATCTCAGGGATTGGGAGGGGGCGGAGAAGGCCTACCATGAGTTTCTGACACGATATGCCGACCACCGTGTGCTTGTCCCGTTGGTCTACCAGCGGCTCGCCTATGCGCAGATGGCGCAAGGCAAGTTGGAACAGGCGGAGCAATCGTTTTCTGCGATCCTGAAGATCATCGGGGGACCGAACAAAGATCAGGCATTGTTCGAATTAGGAAAGATCGACGAGATTCTCAACCGGCCCGAGGGTGCGCTCGCGCGTTACCAGGAAATCATCAAAGCTTATCCCTCTTCACCTTTCGCCGACGAAGCGTCCGTGCGTGTCAAAACGTTGGATGCAAGGAAGAGTTCGTCGGCGCCCGCGGCATCTCCTACGCCACCTCAACAACCGGCGAAATAATCTACGGAGTGGCTTTCGCGATGGCCTGAGACTCGCTCCCGACGCTTTTTGGCTTGAGGAGTGAATCGGGGGATTTTTGGCGTTGTTGAGGCGCCGATCGAGACACGCCCAACCCGCTACGTGGCGAACGGGCACGCGTGGTCTGTACTCGTTTGCTGTCCTGATACGCGGGCAAATTGGTGAGGAACGTCTTTTTGCTTCCCAACGGAACCTTGAGGAGATAGGCAGGGTCCGGCGGTGTCATGTCTTTGCGAAGCTCAGGATTCAACAATTTCAATTCCGCGTGGGTGACGCCTGCCGCCTGCGCTGCGGTCTTGAGATGGATCGGGCGCGTGATAACGACCTCTTCAAATTCCATCGGGGTTTGAGGTGACACGGTGAACCCAAAGCGGCCGGGATCCTTCGCAATCTGAGCGGCGGCCAGGAATCGCGGCACGTACTCTTTCGTTTCGCGCCTCAGCAGCTTGGTATCCACGAGTCCCCAGAAATCGTTGTCTTGCTTTCGAGCGATCGCCCTGCCGACCTTGCCTTCGCCGGCATTGTATGCGGCCATTGCCAATGGCCATGAACCAAAAAGATGATACAAGTCCCGGAGATATTGCGCGGCGGCCAACGTTGATTTCACCGGATCCCGCCGTTCATCCACCCAGCTATCCACCCGCAGTCCGTACATTTTCGCCGTGGGCTTCATGAACTGCCACGGTCCGACCGCCTTCGCCCGCGATACCGCATTCGTATTGAAGCCGCTCTCGACTAAGGAGAGGAACACCAGGTCGAGAGGCAACTTGAACTCGGCAAAGATGTTTTCGACGGTCGGGCGGTACCGCTCCAATCGTCCAAGCCATTGCTCGAAACGGTCACGAATCTGGTAGCTGAAATATCTCACGTGCCGATCGACATTGCGGCTTCGAACCGTCGGAACGTCGAAATCAATGGTCCCCAGAGCTGTCTCATCCAGCGTGCTCGGTTCCTTGGCTAGATCTGTCATCGGGACAGGGTCTATCATGAAGTTCAATGACGGCGGCGCGGGCGGCTCGATCGTTAGGTTGCTGCTGTCAACACTCGGCATGGGGGGGGGTTCGACCGACGACTGCGGCGCGGAGTTGGCGTCCCCGGGAGCGTACCCTGAAGACAGGACGGTATCGGGAATACCGTACCGATCCGAGAGGGCAGCCGAAGCCCAACCGTAGGGCATGATCCCGCTCAAAGCCGTCGAAAACAATGCAATAACGAGTATGCGCATGGACCCTTCCTCGACCCTTAACTGTAGTGGAACGACAGGCCGAAAGCAAGGATGGCCCTGGTATACAGAAGAACGGCCTGAAACAGGGTCATGCATGCCGCAGGTCGGGCAGCGCCAGTAGCTCGCCCTGCGCCAGCACGCGTAGATAAGTCTTATTATCCGGCATTTGAACGGCTTGGCACCGCTGCTGCATCTTGACACCCACGAGGCGGCCTGGTTATAGTGAGCCGCTTTTCGGCCTTTTTCCATGAGGCGGGGATTAATAACACAAAGGAGGTTAGCGAGATGGGCTATTTGAAGTCTGGAATCGTTGCGTTATCGGTCTGCGCCTTCGTTGGCGCTACGGCGTATGCCGAGGAGAAGGACCCGATCGCTCCTCGTGTGCCTGGCGATCAACGAGCCGCCGCGAAGGCTATGAAGAACCCCGTCGCGAAGACGCCTGAGAACATTGCCAAGGGCAAAGCAATCTTTGAGGGGAAGGGAACCTGTTTTAACTGTCATGGCGTCAGCGGCAAAGGCGATGGCCCCGCCGGTCAAATTTTGAACCCCTCACCCAGGAATTTCACGAACGCCAAGTTCCATAAGGCCCGGACGGACGGCGAGTTTTTTTGGGTCATCAAGAACGGCAGCGCCGGGACGGGGATGGTTCCTCTGATCGGAACGGCGATCACCGAAGAAGAGGCGTGGTACGTGATTACTTACGAACGGACCTTCGAAGGCAAACCGTAAACCTTTCGCTCGCAGCGATGCATTCGGGCAGGCTTTCCCATGTGGAATGCCTGCCCTTTTTTGTTCGTCAGCACATTATTCGGGCGTCACGCGGATGGAGAGCGCGAGCCCGTCCTTCGCCACCTGCGCTTCCACCTTCTCACCGACCCGGAGGGCTCCCTGGATGTCGGTATCCTTCCCAATGTAAATCGGAACGTCTTTTCCGGTGGAATCTCTCACGATGTACAACCCTTCCTCGGCTCTCCGAATCTCACCCTTCACAAAGGTGGTCGCGATACGCGAATCGGGCACACGCGCTAAGGGTTTGGGAATCTCCGCGCGAGGGCCCTGCCCTTGGTTCGACTCGTTCTCAAAATAGGGACCGATAGCCCAGGTTGGTCCCACAAGGATCACGACCAGGAACACAGCCTGGAGCATTTTCTGCTTCATGGTTTTGAGTATAGGTACGAGAGATTAGGTGCGAACAATAGACAAAACCCCCCGGACGACATCGAAAATGTCCAATCCATGAGCCCTAATCATCCAGTACACTCAAGAGCGAAGGAGTGTGCAGGTGGAAACGATGAAGGAAAGCATTCGAATCGCGGCTATTGCCGACCTCCATTGCACGGTTGCGTCCCAGGGCAATTTCCAAGGACTGTTCTTGCAGATGGCTCAAAACGCGGACGTGATCCTGATCTGCGGGGATCTCACCGACTACGGCTTGCCGGAGGAGGCTCAGATTCTCGTCAAGGAACTGGCGCCGGCCCTGAAGCTGCCGATCCTTGTGGTCCTTGGGAATCACGACTTCGAATCCGGGCAGGAGGACGAGGTGGTCCGCATTTTGTCCGATGCCGGAATCACGATCTTAAACGGCGGGAATGCCGAGTTTTATGGAATCGGATTTGCGGGTGCAAAGGGCTTCATCGGGGGGTTCGGCCATGGCTCATTGCAACCGTGGGGCGAGTCGAGCACCAAGCGGTTCGTGCATGAGGCGGTCGAAGAAGCCTTGAAGTTGGAGACGGCCTTGGCGCGACTCCGTACGCCACAGCGTGTGGCGTTGCTCCATTATGCGCCAATTCAGGAGACGGTTGAGGGCGAGCCCCCCGAAATTTTTCCGTTCCTGGGTTCCAGCCGCCTCGAGGAGCCGCTGAACCGCTATCCGGTGAACGCGGTTTTTCACGGTCATGCTCACCGGGGCAGTCTTCAGGGGATGACGAGAGGACATGTGCCGGTCCATAACGCCGCGCTCCCGTTGCTCCGGAGAACCTCTCCGGACCGACCGTTCCATGTGCTGGAGCTGCCGGTTGCTCCCGCCGCCGTTGCGGAGACCACGTTGTGATCAAGCAGACATCGTCCGAATATCCCGTGGCCGATGCCCATGCGTTCTACTGCAGGGCGCTGGAGAGCCTGCGGGCCGCACAGTCGCAGTTTCTGGTGGGAGGAGCGTTTGCGTTTCACCACTACACCGGTATTGAACGCGATACCAAGGACTTCGACATTTTCGTCCGACCCCGCGATCGTGCAACGGTCATGAACGTGCTGTCCAGAGCCGGCTATCATGTCGAGTTGTCCTTTCATTGGCTGGGCAAGGCCTTCGCCGGCGATCATTTCATTGACGTCATTTTTAGGTCCGGCAATGGGTTCTGCGAAGTGGATGACAGCTGGTTCACCCATGCGGTGGACGGCGAGATGTGGGGCTTTCCGGCCAAACTCTGTCCGGCGGAAGAGATCATTTGGTCGAAGGCGTACATCATGGAGCGCGAGCGTTTTGACGGGGCCGACGTGGCCCACCTCCTACGCGCTCGCGCGCATGACCTGGACTGGACACGACTGGTCGCGCGCTTTGGTCCGCACTGGCGGGTGCTTCTCACCCACCTGATCCTCTATGGTTTTATCTATCCCGGTGAGCGATCACGGATCCCAGAAGAGGTGATGCGCCATCTGTTGGGCCGACTCAATTGCGAGCTCAGTTCCAACCACTCCACGGTGGACGCCCCACTCTGCCAAGGCTCGCTGCTCTCGCGCGAGCAATACCTGGTGGACCTCGAGCAGTGGGGATACCGCGACGCGCGCCTCTCGCCGGAAGGCTGCCTGACAACTCACGAGATCGAGCACTGGACAGCGGCGATTAACCGTCCGTAAATCATTTCACCGTCAGCACCTCGACATCTCCATCCCGCCGGAGAATATTGATGCTGACATTCTGCGCGTGGCGCTGGAGGTGCAGGTCCAACGAGGCCTTCCCGACTTCCAGATTCTTGATCCGGACTTCCTTTAACGATTCAGGCAGTATCGGATAAGAGAAGCAGACATTCGATTGAAGACTTCGCACGGTGAGACCCAGGCACGCCTGCAGGAGGAGAAACACCGACGCCGATGCCCAGGACTGCGGGGCGCAGGCGACCGGGTAGAGGGTCGGCCCTTCTCCGACACGCCGATGAAATCCGCAGAACAGCTCCGGCAGGCGATGGAGATCCACGAAGCAACTGGAATCGAACAGACCGGTCAACACGTTCAACACCGCATCCTTGAACCCATATTCGGCGAATCCGCACGCGATCAACGCATTATCGTGCGGCCAGATGGAGCCATTGTGATACGCCATGGGGTTGTAACGGGCCTCCGACGACGCGATCGTTCGGATGCCCCATCCTGAAAAGGAGGATTTCTCCATGAGGTTACGCGCCGCACGTCGCGCGTGGTCCTTGCTGGCGATGTTCGCAAACAGGGCATGTCCTGCGTTCGATGTTCTGACGGTGCAGGGGCGCTTTTTCCCGTCCAGCGCGAGCGCGTACGTCGAGATGTCCTCGCACCAGAATGCGCGCTCGAACTGCTCCTGGAGGTTCTGGGCCTGGTGCAGGAGCTCGGCGGCGCGCTCCCGGTGTCCGAGCACGGCCGCCAGCTCCGCGGCTTTCTGCTTGGCGGCATAGACGTAGGCTTGCACTTCGCACAATGCGACCGGTCCCTCTGCGAGCGTTCCATCGACGTGGAAGACCGAGTCGTGAGAGTCCTTCCATCCTTGATTGACCAGGCCCTTGGATGAATACCGTTGGTATTCCACGAAGCCGTCGCCGTCCATATCGCCGTAGATGTCGATCCAATGCAAGGCCCCTTCGAGGTTTGGCCAGATCGCGTCGATGAACGCGCGGTCGCCGGTGCGCTCGTAATAGTCCCCGGCCAGCATGATGAAGAGCGGCGTGGCATCCACGCTGCCGTAGTACTGTCCGAACGGAACTTCCTTCAAGGCGGCCATCTCGCCTCGTCGCGTTTCATGGATGATCTTTCCGGGCTGGGCGTCCTGTTCTGGAACGACGGATTTCGCTTGTGTGGCGGCGAGGAATGCGAGGACGCCCTTCGCGATGTCGGGCGCGACCCACAGCACTTCGAGCGCGGTGATGATCCCGTCCCGGCCGAATGGCGTGCTGTACCAGGGGACGCCGGCATAGGGGTAGGGCCCCTGCTCCGTCTGCGTGACCATCATCGTGAGGTCGGCCATCGAGCGGTTCAGCCAATCGTTGAACCATTCGTTCGACGTCTCGATCTGGCAGCTTCTGACTTTCGCCGCTTCCGCGGTACTGCGCGCGTCCGCATAGGCATCTTCGTAGGAAGACCGGACGGACAGGCTCTCGCCGGTCTCACACGAGATCGTCAGGAAAAGATGCGCGTCCTCTTGGGGCTGGAGGCGCCCGGTGAAGTGCACATCGGTCCGGGAGAACTTCGTCGGCTTCAGCGCGGGCGGGGCGGCGTATTCGATCCATGTCTTGCGGATCATCCCATCCAAACCTTCATAGGCGAAGAGCACGCTGCCTTTTCTCACGACATCGTCCAGACGCCGGCCCTTGCACTCCCGCTCCATGCCCCGGACTTCGAAAATGTCGGCGAAGTCCGCGCCGAACTCGAACGCCACGGACACATTGACCGGCTCGAGCCCGAAATTTTGCAGACGCAGGGACTCATAGCAGACTCCGTTCCAGAGAAACTTGGCACGGAAGAGATGCAACGTTCCGCGCGGCACGATCACCTGTCCGTTCTCCGAGACATCAGGATTGGTGAGGTTCACCGCCAACAGCCCGTTGTCTTCGCGTACGGTGGAACTCAGGAGCAATGGCCGGTCATTGCCGACCTTCAATGTCAGATGCGAGAGAAAGCGCGTTCCGTCGTAGTAGAGACCTTGTCCGGAGGGCTGAATGTCGCCGTAGCAATCGAAGACACCGAACGTTTCGCCCTGTTTCAGCACGCGGGTCCGCTCATCGGCCTGCGTCGAGCTGGCGAGGATATAGAACTGGTTTTCGACCTGAATGACGCGATTCACGGAGATCAATCCCTTGTTATGCGGCCAGACGTTTTACGAGCTGCCGGTAAATCGCCACATAGTCATTGGCCATGCGCGAGGCGCTGAAGCGTTCTTCAAACACGGACCTGATCCGTTTCCGGTTCAGGCTGCCAAGCCGGCCCACGGCCTCCACCGCGCTGTCCTCATCCTCGACGATGAAACCGGTCACGCCGTCATCCATCACCTCAGACACCGATCCTCTCCGATAGGCGATGATGGGCGTCCCGCAAGCCATGGATTCGATCATCACCAACCCGAATGGTTCGGACCAATCAATGGGAAAGAGCAGCCCTGAGGCGTTCCCCAGGAACTCGTCCTTTTCCTTTTCTCCGACTTCGCCGATGTATTCGACGAGAGGATGCTTCAAGAGCGGCTTGATCTTTTGGGCGAAGTAGTCGCGATCGACGGGATCCACTTTGGCGGCGATCTTGATGGCCATGCCTGCCCGGCACGCGATATCGATGGCGCGATCCACACGCTTCTCGGGGGAAATCCGGCCGAGAAACGCGAGGTAGCGACCCGGCGCGTCGTGGAATGTGTACAAGTCATGCGGCAAGCCATGGTAGACCGTGCCTTGCCAGTTGAGTGAGGGGAGCGGCCCGCGTTGGGAATTGGAGATCGACACGACCGGCATCGTCGGGAACTCTTCATAGAGCGGCACCAGGTCCGGAATGTCGAGACGTCCGTGAAGCGTCGTCACGTGCGGGATGTTATGGCGTTTCGACAGCGGGAAGTGAAAGTAATCGATATGAAAATGGATCACGTCAAAACGACGGGCCTCCCTGAAGACCCGCTCCAGCAGCAGCACGTGATGCGCCAATTGATCGATGCATTGCTTGTTGAGCCGCAAGGATTCCGGGCAGGCCGCGATGAGCCGCGCTTTCGTGACGGAATCTCCGCTTGCAAAAAGCGTGACATCATGGCCCTGGCGCACGAGTTCTTCCGTCAGATATGACGCGACGCGTTCCGTCCCCCCGTAGCCTTTGGGCGGGACGCTTTCATACAGCGGAGATACTTGGGCGATTTTCACAGCCATTCAGGTCGTTGCATACCAGCCTCCTAAAAAATCCTAATGGTGAAATACTCAGGGTCTGCAAATGCGATAAAAGCCCTTCATTGTACAAAGAAACGGGGGAAACCCCATTGGACATTTTTCGCTTCCGAATGGCGTTTTTGTCGCTTGCATCTGTGAGCCACCTCGTTCCCCAGAACAGTTTTACTCGTACATCGCGATCAGTGCAGCCCTACGTTTGAAGGGAATCTCCCCCCGTGAAAGGCGATACAATGACACGAGGGAATGGCGAAATCGACTCTGACGGAGGGCATGGCAATGGCAGATACCGTCGCAGACATGCTGATAGAGCGATTGATCCACTGGGGCGTGGATACGGTCTTCGCCCTCCCGGGAGACGGCATCAACGGCCTTTTTGAGGCGCTGCGGACCCGACAGGACCGGATCCGACTGGTGCAGGTTCGTCATGAGGAGGCCGCGGCGTTTGCGGCCTGCGGGTACGCCAAGTTCACGCGGCGTTTGGGCGTGTGCATGGCGACCTCCGGACCGGGCGGCCTGCATTTGCTCAATGGGCTGTATGACGCGAAGTTCGACGGGCAGCATGTCCTGGCGATCACCGGCCACACCTTCCATGATCTGATCGGGACCCACTACCAGCAAGACGTGGACCTCGACAAGGTGTTCATGGACGTCGCGGCGTATAGCGAGCGGGTCATGGGTCCCGCACATGTGTGCAATGTCGTGGATCAGGCCGTGAAGACCTCACTCGCACGCCGGGCAGTGTCCCATATCACGATTCCCAAAGACATTCAGGACTGGACGCAGGACGGTCATCGCTCGACCACCAACATCTCTCAGCACAGCGGGGATCTCTTCGCGGAAGCGTTTCCCTTGCCGCTTCCCGCGCAGATCAGGCAAGCCGCCGACATCATCAATGCGGGCGAGCGCGTGGCCATCCTTGCCGGCCGCGGTTGCTTGGACGCCCGCAACGAAGTGCTAGAACTCGCTGAAAAGGTCGGAGGGGTGATCATCAAGCCATTGCTCGGAAAAGCAGTGGTGCCCGACGACAATCCGTACACCACGGGCGGCATTGGACTGCTCGGCACGGCGCCCTCGCAGGAGACGCTCGAAGAGTGCGACACCTTGATCATTGCCGGCAGCAGCTTCCCGTACATTGAGTTCTATCCGAAGCCCGGGCAGGCGCGGACCGTCCAGATTGACATTGATCCCGTCC
>VBOG01000116.1:1466-2969 GCA_005877815.1 Nitrospirota bacterium | reverse complement strand
CAATGTCGGTCAGCGCGTGATCATCGTCGCCGGAGTCCCGCTTGGAACGCCGGGCGCGACCAACATGTTGCGTATCGCTTTCGTGGGCGCCGAGGCCGGCAATCCGTAAACAGAGATCTGATGTTGGGTCGCTATCGGCCCAAAACCGGGCCCGTTATGGTCCCAGTGAGTTTTGTCGATCCGACCAATCCCGGAAGCCAAATTCGTATCTGTTGACGAGGTAACTGAAAAGCGACTCATAGAGTCGCCTTCAAAGGCTTGGTGAGCGGCTGTGCGACTTCACGGATCCGATCAATAAAAAGCTGTGCTGCCGGACTAAGCGTCCGATTCTTCAGCGTTTCAATGCCTACCGGTCGCAACTGGAGAGGCATCGGGGCAGGCCACGCCTTGATAATGGCTCGATGTGTACTGAACCGAAGTAACGATCTTGGTAGGAGGGCCAGGTAGTTTCCGGTCGGGAGGAGCGCCCAATACATTTCAATGGAACTGCAAACGACCGCTGGATGCGGGACTTCCAGGCCACTCGCGTGAAAGATATCGGCGACGATCGCCCCAACTTCGGTGTCCGGCTCTGGCAGAATCCATGACTCCTTCGACAGATCGGCAATTGCCATCTTGCGCCGGTTTGCCCACTTGCTGCGTCGTCCGGCAACAATGAAGAGCGGCTCATCAAACAGAGTTTCTACGTTCAGATCCTTTTCGCGCCTTCGGCTCAGAACTCGTCCGACGATGAAGTCAACAGTGCGCTTTCGGAGGTGTTCGTAAACATCTGGACTTGTTATCAGTTGCCTTACGTGAATGGTCAATTGCGGGTATTGACCGCGAATATTGTGAATTGCGGCCGGCAACAAGCCGGCCATCATCGCGACCAGTGCACCGACCCGAACCTCACCTGAAGTCGGTTCGGTCAAGAATTCGATTTCTCTTACGGCCTCCCGGAGTTCATCAAATGCAGCGATGCTCCGACGAAGAAGAGCGCGGCCGTATGGCGTGGCAACGGCGCCTTGACGGCTGCGATCAAGCAGCCGCACGCCGATCGTGCCTTCGAGGTCTGAGATTGTCTTCGAAACGACAGGTTGAGAGATCGCAAGATCATGCGCGGCTTTTGCCATGCTACCACGCTCGGACACTGCCAACAGGATATGAAGGTCGCGTAGCTTCAATCGGCGGCCGATGCGATCCACCAAGCGCATCGTCATGCTCCTTAGCCATTCAGCTATGATTCTATCCGAAAAAAGAACTTTTCGGCTATGAAAATGGGAGGCACGCTCGAAACTGATAGAGGAAGGGTGCCGAGAAGGACGCTCCCATGCTCAGTAGACGCGCGTTTTCGGTTGGTGTTGCGGCGGCAGGTCTCGGATTGAGCGGCAATAGTCTTGCCAGTGACAGCTATCCGAGGAGGGCAATCAAAATTGTTGTCCCATTCCCTCCCGGAACGGCCAGCGAATTTTTTGTTCGCCTGATTGCGGATGGTCTTCAGGCGAAGTTTGGACAGCCGGTAAT
>VBOG01000116.1:0-1443 GCA_005877815.1 Nitrospirota bacterium | reverse complement strand
TGGCCAGCCCTCCGGGCCCATTGGTCACTGCGAACATTATTTACAAAACCATTGATTACGATCCGCAAGGTTTTGTGCCGGTGGCGCTCCTCTTCGCGAGCCCACATCTGCTGACGATCAATCCCCTCGTGCCAGCTCAATCGATGAAAGAGCTGGTGGATTACGCAAAATCGAAGCCTGGGAAATTGAGCATTGCTTCCCCTGGTTTCGGTACTCAGCCTCACTTGCTTGCGGAAATGTTCAAGTCGGCCGCAGGTATTGACGTCGTCCACGTACCCTATAAGGGGCCAGCTGCAGCCATCACCGACTTGTTGGCTGGCGAGGTACAGATCTATTTCGAGACCGCGGCCGTTGTTTTGCCCCACGCCGAAGCTGCAAAGCTGCGAATCCTTGCGGTCGCCACCGAGCGACGGTTTGCGCGGCTACCCGACATCCCAACCACAGTCGAAAGCGGGTTCCCCAATCTTGTAAGCGGATTTTGGTCTGGAATTGTCTCTCCGAACGGGACGCCATCGCGCATCGTCAGCAAGCTCAATTCAGCGATTAATGAGGTTATGCGTTCTGAGAAGGCGCAGTTGGGCTTGAGTAGCCTGGGCGGCGAAGCAAAGTTTGGCTCTCCGGAAGAATTTGCCGCTTTCATCGCTGCGGAGCGAGAGAAATGGTCCGCAGTGATCCGCGCTGCTGGGATTAATACCGTGCTGTGATTGAGCGTTCGCACATAGCCACGGACACCTACGATGCCCTATCTGCAGCTTGATCTCCCCGGTCACTATCCGATCGAGGCGAAGCGGCGCCTTGCGCATCGCATGAGCCATATCTTTGCTGAAATAATGCAAACAGTCCCGAGCAACGTGACCGTGGCGTTCCGCGAACTGGGTGACGGAAATCTCTGGCGTTGCGGCGGCCACGAGCCTGTAAAAGCGGCTGTTATCGTCTGCGACGTGCGACGTGGGCGTCCGCCCAAACAACGAACGCACCTAGCCGAAGGATTAGTCTCTGCCTGTGGCGAAGCCCTCGATTTACATGATGTGCAGTTGAGTGTCGGGTTCACCCAACATGCAGGCGATGAGGCCTATCGCCCCGGTTTGGGACTGTATGCCGACTGGACACCTGCCGAGGCTCATGTCATCGCCAGCTAATTATCAGTTTGATCGCTCAGAGAGGCGGCGGTAGCCTTAATATCCGCTTCTGGCACTTCCGCCACATCCCGGGATGCAGCTTTGGCGCCGCCATCGGGCCACAGCGGACGTTAAACGCATCGGATCAAGTGTCCCGATTTACACGGCCTAGATATCGCGGCCGTCGATTTTTTCGCTCAGCTTCTGCACCAGTTCCGGAACCCGCTCAAGGTGCGGATGGATTGCGAGTGCACGGCGGAACGCATCGAGCGCGCGCTTCTCGTCGCCAAGCTCCTGCAGGATGATGCCGAGACCCGAGAGCGCA
>VBOG01000115.1:3349-5026 GCA_005877815.1 Nitrospirota bacterium | reverse complement strand
CTCCGCCGCTCAGCGTTCTATCCGCGCCCAGCTGCGCGGCGATAGCCAGGCGGTTCTCATCTTGTTTGAGGCCGGCCGCCCCCAACCAACCCGCGCCTGAAAGCTTTGCCAGCGCAAGGCACAACAGCCCGATGGGCCCTGGACCGAGCACCAGTATGGAATCCCCGGGACGGATGTGGGTCTGCACGCAGGTGGCGTTATAAGCGACGCAGCATGGTTCGGTGAGCGCTGCCGATTCGAAACTCACGGAATCCGGCAGGTGATGAAGGCAGCGTTCTGGCACTCGGACAAAATCCGCCATCGCGCCATCGACTCCGTAACCGAATCCGAGCCGCTCGGCGCAAAGGTTGTACTGCCCGGTGCGGCAATAGAGACATCGTCCGCAAATGCGGGCTGCCGTCTCAGAGGCAACCCGGTCGCCTTCGCGGAAGCCGCGGACGCCTTTGCCGACCTGTGCCACAACGCCGCAGAACTCGTGGCCGAGAATGACGGGCACATTCACCCGCCAGCTGTGGGTGTTGTGGTATTGGTGCACTTCGCTGCCGCACACGCCCACGGCGCGGCTTGCGAGCAGTACCTCGTCGTCCGCGATTTCCGGGGGCCGCGGCGCTTCGCGGAATTCCACTGCGCCGTTCTCCAAGGCGTAGTGCACGACTGCGGCCATGGTGTTCGTGGACATATCGAGTCCCTTTCTTGAGAAACCGCGAATGGCGTTGAGAGCCGCGCTGTGAGCCTACGACTCCTCGGAGGGCCGGACTTTGGACAAGATCTCTCGCAGCAGGCCCTCCAGATCGTGGGAGGGCGATTTGAACGCCTTCGCGTCCACGGTGAGGGGAGCGCCGAGCACGAGATGGTTCACGCCGTAGTGGGGTAGTTGGAGAATCTGCTCAACCGAGAGTCCGCCCACCGCCTGGACAGGGATCTTAACGGCACTGACTACAGCTTCCAACTCGTCCAGAGGACTGGGCGTGCGGCCACCGTGCGAGGCAATCACCTGAGGGTCGCGGCGTTCGTCGTAGCCCACGTGATGCACGATGTAGTCGATGCCCAGGTCCTCCATCATGCGCGCCGCAGCCAGTTTGTCGTCACAGCCGAGATCGTCGCCCATGGAGCGGATGCCGTAGTCCCGCGCCGCCTTTGCCACCATGGCGATCGTGGCGGGATGGGCGCGCCCCATCACTACCACGTGTGTCGCTCCGGCCTTGGCCATCATTTCCGCTTCCAGGTATCCGCCATCCATGCACTTGATGTCGGCGACGATTGGGTGTTGCGGGAATTCCCGCCGCAGGGTTTCCACGGCGCTCAGGCCTTCCGCCAGGATCAGCGGCGTACCGGCCTCGAGCCAGTCGACACCCGCGCGCACCGCCTGGTGGGCATGATCCAAGGCCTTTTCAATAGACGTCAGATCGAGGGAGATCTGAACGATAGGCTGCTTTGATTGAGCCATTGAGTTCCTGCAGCGAAACGTTGGTTGCCGAGTTATAGGTAAAGAACGCGGGTCAAAGCCGCTGCGTTTGCGGACAACAGAAGCTTTCCACTTTCAGCTGTGAACTGTCAACGTCTTTTGATCAGCTCGAACAGGGGGAAGGCGCAACCCGGCGACAATCTCTTCAGGTCTACAAGTCTACAACTGTCGGATTGACACTCGATTCTACTCGCTGGATCCGGCAATCAATG
>VBOG01000115.1:0-3303 GCA_005877815.1 Nitrospirota bacterium | reverse complement strand
GGACAGCCCCGGCGCTATGGTCCCCTGCTTTGGGTTTCTTGTAATAGGCCTCGACAAACTCCGCGAACGCCCCCCACGAGGTTTGGAGCATACCCAGCATGCGTGGAGCAATAAGATCGTTTGCGTGTTCTCGGACCGAACGCACGAGCTCAAGCTCGGCAAGCGCGACATCCGGCTCCTGCCAGGGTGCTGCGACCACTCGGAATCCTTGGGCGGCGAAATAGGCGGCGGTGGGGACCGCCGATTCATAGTGCCAGTCGCATATCACGATATCCCGGGGAATGTCGTTGATGGCGGCTGCGGTACCGTTCTGGCTTCCTTCCCACTCTCCGACGCCCGTCACGTACCCATCCAGCAGGCGGTCGCCCCACATCCACATCTCGCGATGTGACTGCGCAAGGTGGTCGTGCAGTGTCCGGACCTCTTGGGCGAAGAGTTCGGCCCGATTCCTGCCTCGACACCGGGGACAATCATTTTCGCCGATCAGGAATACCTCGTCCATGCCCAAGTGGACGGTGTCCGCGCTGCAAGCCGCCGCGAGCTCATCAATGAGGTCAAAAGCAACCTTGTGCACGTCCGGGTGCAGAGGACAATAACTGCGGCAGTAAATACCCCGGTTGTTGGGATACTTACCTGGCGTCTCATCGAACTCGAGGTGCGATCGTAAGAGCCCGAATGTCTGCCGTGCCCACGATTGGTGCCCAAGCAGATTGATCAGCGGGATCAGCCTGACGCCTGCCTTTCGCGAAGCGGCGGCGATGGCTTCCACATCCCCTCGGGAGAGCGCGTCCTGGTCTCGGACTTCGGGATGGCTGGTGAACCTGTACCGGTAATCGAACTCCATCACCAGGACATTCACGCCTTCTTTGGGGAGCGAGTCACGTATAAAGTGAAGGCAGAGGGGGACCTCTTCGGGTTTTGGAGCAGCTATATGGAGGCCTCGGACGGCCAGAGGTACGGAGCCGGCAAGAACCGGTACCGCAGCCGGCCGGAGAAAGAGTGCGGCGAGAAGGAAGCGGATGATGAACTTCATGGGAGCTCCCTTGGAATCCGATCACACAGGCTTTGTTATAACAGGCGGACTCAATAGGCCAGGCGAGCGCTCGTTGAAGCAGCCTGCATCCGGTCAATTCAGAGCCCCAGGGATGGACCTGTTCCGCTCATCGAGGCCTGTTCCGGTCAATCTGGGTTCGATGAGCTGGAAGCGTCTGTTGGATCTTGACCCTGCCGTCCAATTCCTCCAGACGCAGAGTCATTCTGCAAACGCAGTATATCGCAGAGTCACCAGGCCTCCCCCGCATCCGCAAACCTTGTGGTAACCTGGACAATGCGGCTCATGCCGATGCCGCCCGTCTGTAAATTGATTGCGCGCCAGAATGAGAGGATAAAACAGAATGAAACTCAAGAAGGCCGTCAAGAGGCTGCGAAAGACCCAGCAATGGCTGTCCGCCCTGAGGGGCCAATGGGATGATGTCAAGACTGAAGTACGCGAGTTATTGGCCGCTGCCGACAACAGCGTGAGCGGCGCGCTGGCGCTGGTCGAAACCAACGCGTCCAAGAGATCGGAACAGCCCGCGGGCCGTCGTAAGAAACATGCCCGGGCCTCAGCCAGGCAGGCGCGCAACGGAAGGTTCACGGATGCGCGCAGGAAGAAACTTTCGCTGGCCGCGAAGAGACGATGGGCGGCGGCGAAACGGAAAGGCGCCAGAACCCTCGCTCGCCAAGCCTGAAACGTCTCTGGCTGGAGGCGACGTTTTGCGGGATGGGCTGCCGTCACTCTCTTCCGGACCCTGAGCGAATGGTCATGACTGCTACCACACACACGGCGCATGTCCCTGTCATGGGTATCGAGGAGATCCGGGCGCATTTTCCCGCCCTGAGCCGTCGAGAAGGATCTCACCCCGTGGCCTACTTCGACGGCCCGGGCGGTACCCAGGTTCCCCAGGCTGTGGTTGAGACTATCTCCGATTATCTTAGCCATCACAATGCGAACACACATTGGGCCTATCCGACCAGCTCCGAAACGGATGCCATAATCGACCGCGCCAGAGAAGCCTTGGCGGATTTTCTCAATGCTGTTCTTTCATCTCTCCCGGGCGCTCGGTCGAACCTGCGGTCAGGGCGATGAGGTCGTGGTGACGGAACTCGATCACCACGCCAATGTCGCTCCCTGGCAGGCGCTCGAACGGGAGCGCGGAGTGACCGTCCGCATGGTCAGGATGATTCCGGAAACGGGACAACTTGACTGGCACGACCTTGAGGCCAAAATTACCAGGCGGACGAAGCTCGTGGCGCTGGGCGTCGCCTCGAACGCTTTGGGAACTATCAATGACGTCCGCCGAGCTGCCGAACTGGCGCACGCCGCGGGGGCGCTTCTTTTCGCCGACGCTGTCCACTCCGCGCCTCATCTGCTCACCGACGTTCGGGCCTGGGACTGCGATTTTCTTGCCTGTTCGGCTTACAAGTTCTACGGGCCGCATATCGGTGTCCTCTTTGCCAAGAAGGCTCTGCTTCAATCCATGGATTTTCCCAAGCTCCTTCCGGCGCCTGACCTTGCGCCGGAGCGAGCCGAGACGGGCACCCAGAACCATGAAGGAATGGCAGGGGCCGCCGCTGCCGTCGATTTCCTCGCGTCGCTGGCTCGAGGCAAGACGAGGCGTGAGCGCCTGCAAGCTGCCTTCACAGAGCTCGAAGAGCGCGGCCGCGTTCTGACAAACCGCCTATGGGAGGGTTTATCTCGCATCTCCGGCGTTAAGCTGTACGGACCGCCGCCGCCCGAGTGTCGAACACCGACGGTTGCCTTCACGGTCCGGAACGTGGCTTCAAGGGAAGTAGCCCGCCGGCTCTCCGAGTTGGGAGTCTTTGTGTCGCATGGCGATTTTTATGCAGCGACGGTAGTCGAGCGGCTGGGGCTGGACTCTGAGGGGCTGGTGCGCGCCGGTTGTGCGTGCTACACGACGGCGGAAGAGGTTGAGCGGCTTATCGAGGGTCTGAGCGCCATAGCGCGGCAGGGCTGAGGGATGCTTCTTCAAGCCCGGTTGAGCCACGCCTGAGGTAAAGCGAGGTAGAAGCCAAATTGAGCACAAGCACGAACACGCTCGCCTTCCCACCTTCGCTTGCCTGGGCTCACCCGCTCGTGCAGGAATGGTTTGCCGGACGCTTTGTTTCGCCCACTGAACCACAGGAACAAGGTTGGCCGCATATTCTCGCAGGAAAATCCACCCTGATCTCCGCGCCCACCGGCTCCGGCAAAACCCTGGCGGCATTTCTCGCCTGCATCGATCGTCTGATCCGCAAAGCGCT
>VBOG01000114.1 GCA_005877815.1 Nitrospirota bacterium | reverse complement strand
CAGTAAGGGCAAACATCGGGTGGTTCTTCTAGCGAAAGACAACGACGGGGGAGTGGCTCAGCAGGAATTCGAACTGGATGGTCAACCCCCGGCACAGGCCGCTCAGTAAGAAGCTGCCCTTGTCTCTTTTGCCCCCTGCCTGTTAAAATGCGTCACGACATAACGTAAGATGTATGTTGTCATTCGTTAAACGTAGCTTATAATTCACGATTAACGTATAACGTTTACGTCCTTATAGGGAGTAACCCGGCGCGCTTGTCCAAGCCAGCTTTCCTCAAGGTTAAACTCAAAGAAGGCATCGACACCGCAAGCCTTTTCGGTAGCCGCGACAGTCATCTGAAAATGATCGAAGATGCACTCGGCATTCGGGTCTCGGCCAGAGGGGAAGAAGTCCTACTTGAAGGTCCTGCCGACGCCGTGCGTGGCGGTGAGCGCGTATTGGGCGGCCTGGAAACACTGATGAAACAAGGTGTCGCTCTTCGGGCAGACGACGTGCAGTATGCCATTCGGAATCTTCAGGGTGGTGACGATCCGGCCACAGTCAGCGACAGCGGTCGTACCAGTGTCGAAGTCGGAAATGGAAAGCGTGTCATTCTTCCGAAATCGCCCACGCAGAAGCGTTATCTGGAAGCGATCCGGAACCACGACTTGGTATTGGGCATTGGCCCCGCAGGGACGGGCAAAACGTATCTCGCGATGGCTATGGCCGTCGCAAGCCTGACCCGTCGCGAAGTCAATCGCATTATTCTCGCAAGACCGGCCGTGGAAGCGGGAGAAAAACTTGGATTCCTGCCCGGCGATATGATTGCCAAGGTCAATCCGTATCTTCGCCCGCTGTATGATGCACTCTTCGATATGATGGACGTCGAGCGGGCCAATCGGCTTTTAGAGCGCGGCGATATCGAAATCGCGCCGCTGGCTTTTATGCGGGGACGCACCTTGAATGATGCCTTCGTGATCCTCGATGAAGCCCAAAATGCCACATCCGAGCAGATGAAGATGTTCCTCACGCGTCTTGGGTTCAATTCCAAAGCGGTCGTGACCGGTGATATCACGCAGGTCGATTTGCCTTCTGAGCGCGTCTCCGGTTTGATCGAGGTTCGGGACATTCTCGCGGAGATCCCCGGCATCGTGTTCGTGTATTTCTCCGAGAAGGATGTGGTTCGGCATCGCCTCGTGCAGGAGATCATCAAGGCCTACCAACGGCATAATGAGAAGCCCCGGCAGAGCCCTCCCCGCCGCCAAAGCTAACCGTGCCTGTCCTCCTGCAGAACCGCCAACGCCGTGTGGCGATTGACTGCCCGATGCTCGCTCGCACAGCGAGCCGTCTCCTTTCCCTGGTGAAGGCGGAGGGGGCGGAATTGAGCGTCATGCTTGTCTCTGATCGCCGCATGCAGGCGCTGAATCTGAAGTACCGCAGGAAAGACCGACCGACAGACGTCCTTGCGTTTCCCATGCAGGAAGGCCGATTCGCGCGATTTAGCGGACCGCTTCTCGGCGACATCGTGATCTCTCTTGAGATGGCGCAGCACCAGGCGATCGAACGTCGACATAGCCTCGATCAGGAGGTCGTCAGGCTGCTCATCCATGGCGTTCTGCATCTCTTGGGTTTCGATCACGAGCGCGGCCCCCGGGACGCCGCGCAGATGGCCAGGAAAGAGCGAATGGTGCTGCGAGCGCTGCGGAAGCCGCCTTCATGAGCATGTGGGGCCGATTTGAAGCAGGCCTGACAAAGACCCGAGAAGGACTTCTCGGATCGATCAAGGAAATGCTGCCCGGTTCCCGGAAGATCACCCCGGAGCTGTACGAAGAATTGGAAGCCGCCCTGCTTGCGGCCGATCTCGGCGCGCCAGCGGTCGCTGCGTTGATGGACACGGTGCGCGAATCGGTGTGGCAGTCGGGCGAGGCAGACGCCGCGTCAGTCCGAAGAATTCTCAAGATGGCGATTGCGGATCGTTTGCGCAGACCTGTTGTGGTCTCCGCGCCATCGGCCGTGCCCTATGTCATTTTGATAGCCGGCATCAATGGCGTGGGAAAGACCACCAGCATCGGGAAGCTGGCGCGCCTTTTTGTTCACGCAGGAAAGCGGGTGGTTCTGGTCGCCGCCGATACCTTCAGAGCAGCGGCCGGCGAGCAATTGGAACTGTGGGCCCAGCGTGTCGGGGTGGAGGTGGTCAAACATCAAATAGGGGCCGATCCCGCCGCCGTTGCCTTTGATGGCGTGGTTGCTGCCCAAGCCCGGAAGGCCGATGTCGTGCTCGTAGATACCGCCGGGCGTCTTCATACCAAATCGAATCTAATGGACGAACTGCGCAAGATCAAGCGCACGGTGAGCAAAGCCATGCCGGGCGCGCCGCATGAGATTTGGCTGGTTCTTGATGCCACCGTTGGACAAAACGGGCTTGCTCAAGCCCGGCAGTTTCACGAGATGTTAGGACTCACGGGTGTGATTCTGACGAAGCTGGACGGGACCGCCAAAGGCGGCATCATTGTGGCGATCTCCGACCTCGGCCTGCCGATTCGGTATATCGGGATCGGCGAGAGCGCCGAGGACCTTCGGCCTTTCGATCCGGTGGCGTTCGCCGAGGCGTTGTTGGGTGAGGATGAAAGTGCAGACAGTTTTCATCAATAAGCGGGTCACCGCGAAACACCTTCTTCTTCCCGTTCTTGTGAGCACTCTTTTCAACCCATCTTTCTTTTTCCCACCCCTCGCTCTAGCCGACAATCCTTTTCAGGGGCAGTCGGTGGAATTGTTGGCGCATGACCTCTCCGTTGAATTGTTTCCCGACGAACACAAAATCCTCGCCGCAGACAAAGTGAGCATGAAGGTCTTGGCGCCGAACCTTGAGACTATTGCCTTCATGCTCCATCCCGCACTTCGCATCACCCAAATCCGGGATATCAGTAGTGATCGGCCTCCCCTGATGTTCACGGCGCAGGAGCGCCGCGTGAATGATGAACTTGTTCAGGTGGTCACGGTCCAACTGAAAAGCACTCCGGAGGGTGGGGAGGCATTGAACCTCCAGTGGGTGTACGAAGGCTCAATCAACGATCCTCCCCGCGAACCTCGGCATTTGCGTTTTGTCACGCCAAGCGAGACCTCCGGTCATATCGGGAAGGATGGTGTGTACCTGAGTAGCGAGACGCACTGGTATCCAGACCTACCGAAGTCATTGGCCACTTTTCGTCTCCAAGTCAGGACTCCGGAGGGATGGGAGTCTGTGAGCAACGGAAGATTGGTCTCCCGTGAAGTTGACGGGCGCACTGTGTTGGCTACATGGAAGGTGAGTGGAAGAGATGAAGCGCTGACGCTGGTCGCGAACCATTTCGTGAAAAAACAGCTGGAACGGAACGGCGTGACCGTTGCCACGTACCTGTTTCCTGAAGACGCGCAACTGGCCGATGAGTATCTAGAGGCGTCAGCGCAGTATCTCGACGCGTACACAAAGTTGCTCGGCTCGTATCCTTTCCCGAAGTTTGCGGTCGTGGAAAACTTCTTCGCGAGCGGGCTCGGCATGCCCTCCTACACGCTCTTAGGCGCTGGCTCCATACGCCGGCGCTACATACAGCCATATGCGCTCGGCCATGAGATCGTCCACTCATGGATCGGGAACCATGTCTTTAATGATGACGGCGGGAACTGGGTTGAAGGGCTGACGACATATCTTTCGAACTACTACTGGTACGAACTGCAAGGTGACGTGCAAAAGGCGCGGGACGAGCGAAAAATGATGCTGTGGAATTACGCCCTGTATGTCCCGCCAGACCAGGATTATCCGATTGCGGCGTTCAAGAGGAAGACATCGCCCCGAGATAACGCCATCGGGTACCACAAGGCCGCGATGGTTTTTCATATGCTGCGACGTAAAATCGGTGACGAACGGTTTTTCGGCGCAATTCGAATGCTGGTCAAGGAGGATGGAGGCCGCCGGGTCGGCTGGCGCGATCTTGAGCGTGTGTTCAGTCGTGTATCGGACAGCAATTTGCGGGAGTTTTTTGCACGATGGATCGAACAGCCGGGCGCGCTGGAGGTATCGGCCACGGAAAACCCTGATTACGAACTCTTTCGGCGTATTCCTCGAAGAGAGATCCCCCCGATCCTCAACCTCTTTGTCACCGATCCTCAGCGTGTCGTGATCGTGCCGGATACCGGCATCTCTGCTGACCTGTACAGTCAGCTGGCCGAGCGGGTGGTTCAGCAGGGAGGGGCGCGTTCCCTGCAGGCCTCCGCCACACAAGCATCGGACCTTCGAGACACGTCCGTATTGCTCTTGGGAGGACCACTTGCCGGTCCTGCTTGGGCATGGGCGCTGGCAGGATTGCCCCCGGGAGTGGAACTCGCCGCCAATAAGTTTCGCGTCGGTGGGAAAGAATACACAGGAGAGAATGCAGCCGTGCTGTTCTCATTTCGGAATCCTGACAACCCCGAACACGTGGTGTCCGTTTTCTACGGCCTTTCGCCGGAGGCGGTGAAACCTGTCATGCCACTCCTGTTTTTTTATGGCTGGAATAGCCATGTGGTCTTCGAGAAGGGGAGAGTGATCGCCCGTGACTAGAACGTCGTTCCGGATTCTTGTC
>VBOG01000113.1 GCA_005877815.1 Nitrospirota bacterium | reverse complement strand
CGGCTGTATCCCAACCCGCTTTTGATTCGCGACCTCTGGATGCTTGCGGAAGATGCGCGGATCGAAGCCAGTTTGAAAGCGGAATATCCGGGACTGTGTCGCGACATGGAGATGGTGATTCGCGAAGAGCTCAGCGCGCGCTCACTCGCCCATGGCATGACGGCACGCGAGCTTGTCGTGGAACTCCTGTTGCGTCTCTCGTCCGGAGAACCCGATCAGGTGGATGTGTCTTCAGCACTTGAAGGAGTCGTGAGCCGGGCCTGGGCGCTGTTGCAGGCTGTGGCACAGCCGGGCGTCACCGCCGAAGACGTGCTTCGCACAGTCCATCGAACGTACGTCCTGGTTGAGGAGCTCACGGCTCCTGAGACCGAGCCGTCCTCCAATGAAAATGGCGCCCCTGAACCCGATCGAACCGAGAACCCGCATGCTGGACAACAGCAGGGCGGCGCCTATCAACCATTGGTGAACTTCTCGTTCCGAGGCGATATGGATGCTGAGCGCGTGCATGCCTCTGCCGACCGATCAGAGCAGACCAGCGCCGAACAGCCGATGGCGGAGGGTGTTCCTGACGGAGATGATGAGTCCGCCGGCGCAGATCATCACGCAGGCAGCCGCGCTGTTCAGCACGACAGAGTTCCTTCACAGGGATCCACGGATGCCGGGAACGAAGGCCGAGCCATATCCGCAGCGCCTGCAGAGGCGCCGTTCGAAGGTCTGGGGGGGACGCTCGGACCCGGCGAAGGGAAGGCCTATCTCTACGATGAATGGGATGCGGCCATTCGAGACTATCGTGTGGATTGGTGTCGGGTGGTTGAGGAAACGGCAAGGGAAGGATCCGAAGCCTTGGTGCATGACACGCGGGCACTCTACGGCGGCATCGTCACGTTGCTCAGGCGCTATTTTGAAGGCATCCGACCTCCGGGATTGCGGAGGGTGCGGAGACAAGCGGATGGCGAGGACGTGGATCTCGAAGCCGCCATTGAAGAGTTTGTCGAACGCCAGGTATCGGCCTCCCCCTCGGAATTCGTGTATATTCGGCGCGACCGCAAACAGCGGGATGTTGCCGCCGCATTTCTGGTGGATCTGAGCGGCTCAACCTCCCGACAAATCGGGCCAGATGGGACGCGGATCATTGACGTTCAGAAGGAAGGCGTCGTGCTGCTCTGCGAAGCGTTGGAGGCCGTCGGGGACCACTATGCCGTGTATGGCTACTCCGGCCGCTCCCGCCGTGACGTTCGATTTTTAATTCTGAAGGACTTCGGGGAGCGCTATGGCCCGGAGGTCTGGCGTCGTTTGGACGCGGTCCGGCCCATGGTGCAGAACAGAGACGGCGCGGCGATTCGGCACGCGCTGCATAAGCTTCGCCAGACCTCCAATCGAGTCAAACTGATGGTGCTCTTGAGCGACGGCCGGCCGTTGGACGATCTCTATACGGACGAATATGCGCTCGAAGACACCAAGGTGGCATTGCGGGAGGCCAAGGCGGAGGGCGTGCATGTCTTTTGTATTACCGTGGATCAAGAGGCGCCGGAATACCTGGTGCGGATGTATGGGGACGTCTCGTATGTCATCATAGACCGGGTCGAAACCTTGCCGGAACGGTTGCCGCGGATTTATCGGATGTTGACGACGTGATGGACGCTTCAGACCAAGAGACAGGCGAACGAGAAGTTCCCAAGTGGGTGTACAAATTATTCACCGGTCACGCGTACCCCTATGTCCGGCGGCAGGCGAAATTTGCCAAGGCGCGCAAGCTCGGTGAGGACCGCGAGGAACCCACTGCCGAGGAGATCAAGGCCAAGTTCTGGGAAGTCTATCCCCAGTGTTGGATGAAGGTGCTGCAGGAGATCAAGACCGGCATGATCGTCAGCTTTATTGAGTTGGGACACTATGACGCGGGGACGTTTCAGGAGTGCATCGACAACCCCGAAGAGTTTCTCGCGAAGACCTATGGCAAAAAGAAGATCAAGTTGAACTTTTACCTTGGCGAGAATTTCATCTGTACCATCAATTTCAAAGTGGCCGGCTGGGTCTCGCATGACGCGGGCAATGATCAGGGAATGGGATAAGGCTTCAAGCAAGCGCTGTTTGTGGGGTGGACGAGTGGGCCGCGAAAAAATCACGGTAGTGGGTGCCGGCAATGTCGGAGGCACAACGGCGCAACGGCTGGCGGAAACCGGCTGCTACGATGTCGTCCTGTTGGATATCGTGGACGGCGTGCCTCAAGGCAAGGGATTAGACCTTGCGCAGTCGTGCACTCTCGTCGGGTCCGACGCTCACGTGGAGGGGACGGGCGATTATAAAGCGACTACGGGTTCTTCCGTGGTCATCATCACGTCTGGCGTGCCGCGCAAGCCGGGCATGAGCCGCGAACAATTGCTTGCGACCAACGCCAAGATTGTGAAGGATGTGGTGCAGCAGGCGGTAGCCGTCTCCCCCAAGGCTATTTTGTTGGTTGTGACGAACCCGCTCGATGTCATGACGTACGTGGCATACAAGGTCAGCAAATTTCCGCGTGAGCGCGTGATCGGCATGGCGGGGGCCTTGGATGCGGCGCGGCTACGAGCCTTTGTCGCGGCAGAGCTCAGGGTATCGGTCGAGAACGTACAAGCCATGGTGCTGGGCGGACACGGTGATTCCATGGTGCCCCTCATGCGGTACACGACGGTAGCCGGCGTGCCGTTGAGTGAATGGCTGCCGAAAGACCGGATTGACGCGTTGGTGAAGCGCACCCAGGATGGCGGGGCGGAGATTGTCAGTTTGCTCAAGACGGGCAGCGCTTATTACGCGCCATCCGCATCGATTGTCTCCATGGTCGAGGCGATCCTGAAGGACAGCCATAAGATTCTGCCATGCGCGACCTTGTGCCGGGGGGAGTATGGCGTGGATCAACTGTTTGTCGGCGTGCCTGTGAAGCTGGGTCGGCGGGGTGTTGAAGAGGTCGTCCAACTCAAGCTGACGTCCGAGGAACAAGCGGCCCTGATGAAGTCCGCTGCAGGAGTCCGGGAACTCTGCAGTCTTGTTGACGGCATGATCTGAGCCCACGCGACGCGCGTCCTTGATACAGCCCACCCGTAAAACCATTGACACGAGCGTGACGCTCTTGGATAATCATTCTCAAAATCGAACGGGAACGACATTCAAGAGAAAGGCGGTGATCCGATGAATCCACTCGATAATGCCAATCAGACCATTGGGTTAGGCGTGGCCTTGACAATCGTGTTGGTCATTGTCTATGTCGTGGCACCCAATGCTCCCGCCAATCAGGATTGGTACGGGATGCTTTTGCGTTGGCTGCATTTTCTGGCCGGGATCACCTGGATCGGCCTTCTGTATTTCTTCAACCTCGTCAATGCGGGATTCATGAAGAGCCTTGATGGACCGACCAAGAATATCGTGATTCCCAAGCTGATGCCGTCGGCGCTCGCTTGGTTCCGCCACGGCGCGAGTGTGACGGTGCTCGCGGGCATTCTGCTCTACTTCTATCACTTCGGCCAGGGGGGCACGGGCGCGATTGCGGTCGGGATCGGAGGTCTGCTCGGGATCATCATGTGGGCGAACGTGTGGTTTGTGATCTGGCCGAATCAAAAGAAGATTATCGCGGCAGTGAGCAAAACCGCCCAGGACGGGACGCCGGCACCGCCTGAAATGGCGGGATGGGGCCGCACTGCATTGTTGGCCTCCCGCGTGAATTTCATGCTCTCGATTCCGATGTTGTTTTTCATGGGCGCTGGCAGCCATTTCTCACACTAACTGTTGAGATAAATTCTGCGAATGGGTGGCGCATAGCTGGGTTCCCTTCGCGCGGAATGCAGTGAGCACGGCGGGATGCGGAGCCGACAGGACCCACGTAGAAGTTCCAGGCCTTGACAGCCGGCAAATCGGAATGCAAATATTCGCGGCGTTTGGGACGCCGCGTTCGCGGAGTCGCCGGTACCACTTAGCTGGGTTGGAGGAAGAGGACCATGGGTAAGAGTTTGCAAGGGACCAAGAGCCATCAGAATCTCAAGGACGCGTTTGCCGGGGAATCTCAGGCAAACCGCAGGTATCTCTACTTTGCGCGCCGGGCGGACATTGAGGGTTACCCGGACGTCGGCGGCCTGTTTCGCGACACCTCCGAAGCGGAAACCGGCCATGCCTTCGGTCATCTCGATTTCCTCAAAGAAGTTGGTGACCCGGCGACGGGCGTGCCGATTGGCAACACTGACGCCAACCTCAAATCGGCCATCGAAGGGGAGACCTACGAGTACACCTCGATGTACCCCGGCATGGCGAAAACTGCCCGCGAAGAAGGCTTTCAGGAATTGGCCGAGTGGTTCGAGACGCTCGCCAAGGCAGAGCGCTCGCATGCCAACCGCTTTACCAAAGGGCTTGAGACATTGAAGCTGGGCTGACACAGCACGCACGGTGATTCTCACGGGGGCTGATCCGATTGTCGGATCGCCCCCGTGTTATTTTAAGAGGCGTTCATGGCGACGGTAAATGTGATTGATCTGACGGCGGACAAACTGGAGCGCTCGGCCGTGCTCCAGGAAACCCTGCGCATCTTCGACGTGTGCGATGGCTGCCGCCGCTGTTTCAATCTATGCCCCTCCTTCAACACCTTGTTCGAGCGTATCGATGCAGGGGAGAGCGATCTTTCCAAGCTGCAGGCTGCTGAGTACGAGCGGGTCGCCGACGAATGCTATTACTGCAAGCTGTGTTACAACCATTGCCCATACACGCCGCCGCACCCATACCAGTTGGATTTCCCCCGGCTGATGATCGGGTGGAAAAAACTGCTGTCGCAGGACCGGCCGGTGCCATGGCGGGATCGCCTCCTGGTCCGAAGCGACTGGATCGGGAAACTTGGCACGACGCTAGCCCCGCTGATGAATTGGGCGAACAGGACATCGTGGATACGCGATATCCTGCACCGGGTGCTCGGCATCCATCGGGAGCGTCAACTGGTGAAATTTCAGGAAGAGACGTTTCCTCACTGGTTGGAGCGGACGCGTGGGCATGCGTCGAGGGGGCCCACCGAACCTGCCGTGGCAAAGGTCGCGCTGTTCTCCACGTGCCTGATTGACTATCACGAGTCGGAGGTGGGGCAGGCGACCGTCCAGGTGCTGGAGAAGAACCGGGTGGAGGTGGTGCGCCCTGAACAGCAGTGTTGTGGGATGCCGTTCTTTGAGACCGGGAATACGGCCGCCATTCTGAAGAAGGCGGTTGCCAATCTCGATGCTCTGCAGCCCTACGTGGATGCCGGCTACGATGTCGTCGTGCCGTCCCCGAGTTGCAGCTTGATGCTCAAGCGGGAGTACCCACATCTGCTGCCGACGGAACAGTCGAGACATGTGGCGGCCCGTACGTTCGACGTCTGCGAATATCTGATGAAGCTCAAGAAAGAGGGGAAGCTCAATACCGAGTTCACGCATCGGCCCGGAAAGATCGCCTATCACATTCCCTGCCATTTGCGCGATCAGAACATCGGGTTCAAATCGAAGGAACTCATGGAGCTGACCGGGGCGCACGTCGACGTCATCGAGCGGTGCTCCGGGCACGACGGCATCTGGAGCATGAAGACGGAATTCTTCGATCTGTCGATGAAGATCGCCGCAAAAGCGGTTCGCGAGGTGGAAGCGGCGCAGGCGGAGATCGTGGTCTCCGATTGTCCGCTGGCGGGCCTGCAGCTTTCACAGGCCGGCGGCATGGTGACGGTGCATCCCATCCAAGTGATGAAGCGCGCCTACGGCATATGAAGCCGCTCACCCCGAAGGACGTGCTCTCGGCCGAGGAGTATGAACGCGTTCGGCCTGATTTCCAGCGGCGCATCATTGCCCTGAAGGAGGCGCGACGGATTTCGGTCGGCCAGCATGTCACGCTGGTCTTCGAGAATCGCGACACGGTGCTGTTCCAGATTCAGGAGATGATACGGGCGGAACGAATCTTCGAGCAGGCACGCATTCAGGAGGAGGTGGACACATATAACGAGCAGTTACCGGGCGCCGGTGAACTGAGCGCGACTCTTTTGATCGAAGTGACCGATCCCGCACAGGTCAAACCCATTCTGGATCTCTTCCAAGGCATTGATCGCGGCCGCACCGTCGGGCTCAAAGTCGGCACGCAGGTAGCGTATGGATTCTTCGAGCAGGGTCGCAGCAAGGACGACAAGATCAGCGCGGTGCATTATGTTCGATTTTCGATTTCCGAAGCGATGAAACGTGAATTGGCATCTCCCGTACCAATGCAGGTGTTCATCCACCATCCGGGTTATGAGGCTGAAGCCATTGTCCCTGATAGGATGCGATCATCACTGTTGCAGGACCTCAAGCCGGACTAACGTTGAAATAGTAAGGAGATTCATCATGAAGGATGCCTTTCTCACGGACGTTCAAACGCTTCGGAAGCGGGCACGGCAGCACATCGAGCGGGGTGCAGTCACGGAGGGCTACAAAGGGGACGTGGAAGCCGTCGTGCGTCTGTTGAATGATGCCCTGGCCACCGAGATCATCTGTATCCTGCGCTACAAACGGCATTTCTTCATGGCAAAAGGTATCCATGCGCAGTCCGTGGCCCAGGAGTTCCAGGAACATGCGGCGGAAGAGCAACTGCATGCCGATCAGATAGCGGCCCGCATCGTCCAACTGGATGGGGAACCGGACTTTTCCCCCCAAGGGCTCGCGACCAGAAGTCATTCGGAGTACATCGAAGGCGAGTCGCTCGTGGAGATGATCAAAGAGGACCTTGTAGCGGAGCGGGTGGCGATTGATTCCTATGGTGAGATGATACGATTTGTCGGCGACAAAGATCCAACGACCCGCCGCATGCTCGAGGGAATCCTGGCAAATGAAGAGGAGCATGCTGAGAACTTGGCGACTCTCCTTGCCACGCTCGGCACGGAGCCCATAAAAAAGAGCGCCTGAATTCCTATTCGGGGTTTTCGGCCTCCGGAACATCCTTCGAGCTGAGGCGAACGACCTAAGGTCTCGATGATTGAGACCTATATGGCCGGTCAGCCCTTGATTTCCCTGAAATCATTGCCTTATAGTATGCCTGACCATTCTGGTCGGAGATAGATTCCGTTCGTCAGCGTCGAGGGCACCAGTGACTCCAACAGCTCGAATTTTAAAGGAAATTACGCCACGTCCATGGGAGGTCGCAGATTACGTGCGCCAGGGTGGATATGAGGCATGGCAGTCCTGCGTCACGAAGTGGACCCGCGAAGAAGTCATTGCAGAACTGAAACGGGCCGGGTTACGCGGCCGGGGAGGTGCAGGGTTTCCGACGGGGGTGAAATGGGAAAAGGTCTTGAACCATCGGATCCCGGAGCATTATTTTGTCTGCAACGCCGGGGAGCATGAGCCTGGAACCTTTAAGGACCGGTACTTGCTCAAACAGAGTCCCCATCAGCTCCTGGAAGGATCGCTCATCGCCGCCCGCACGGTGAACGCCAAGTCCGCATTTATTTATGTCAATCACGAGTATGTGGAAGAGCTGACGAATCTTCGCAAGGCTGCTGAACAGGCCCGGGCGAAGGGTTTCATGGGGAAAAACATTTTCGGCACCGGCCTAGATCTCGAGATCGAATTTATCGAGGGGCAGGGAAGTTACGTCGCGGGCGAAGAGACGGCCATGCTGGAATCCATGCAAGGCCGTCCCGCGATGCCGCGTCAGAAGCCGCCCTTCTATCCGACGGATTTCGGGCTATATGGTAAGCCGACGCTGGTCAACAACGTCGAAACGCTATGCAATGTTCCGCCGCTTCTGCGCAACGGCGCTGCATGGTTCACGCAGGTCGGCACTGAAAAGAGTCCCGGCACCATGTTCTTCTCGATCAGCGGCGCCGTGAATCGGCCGGGCGTGTACGAACTGCCGATGGGCACGCCGATCAGGAGGTTGGTGTACGACTGCGGCGAGGGCATTCCGAACGGACGTAAGCCGAAGGCGGTGTTTCCAGGGGGGCCTTCATTCGCGATGCTCACGGAGGACCAGCTCGATACGCCGATGGACTTTGAGACCTTGAAGAAGGCCGGTACGGGGCTCGGATCGGCCGGCGTCATCGTAGTTGACGAGACCACCTGCATGGTGGCCACGGCCTTGAAATACGCGAACTTCTTCAAGGTCGAGAGTTGCGGACAATGCCCGCCATGCCGGATGGGGACGATTAACCTCGCCGCCGTGTTGCAGAAGATCGAGGACGGGGAAGGGACCGAAAAGGACCTCGCCTCGTTGATGCAACTCTGCGGGTTCGTCAAGGGACGCGGGTATTGCACGGTGGTGACCGGAGCGGCCGTGGTGGTGCAAAGCAGTCTTGAGAAGTTCCGGCACGAATTTGACGCGCACATCGCCGAGAAGCGATGTCCGTCCCATCCCGAGCGGGTGGCTGTGGCCGGCGGGGTCGCGTGATGCCCCGGGTGACGTTTCTGCATCCGCAGGGAGTCAGCGGCGAAGTGGCGGAGAATCGCTCGCTGCTCGAGGCGGCCGACATTCTCGGGTTTCCGTTGCCGCATGATTGCGGGGGAAATGCCTCGTGTACGACCTGTCGAGTCGAGGTGGAAAGCGGCGGCGACAACCTGTCGGAGGTAGACTTCGACGAACAGGACCTGTTGGATCGCGAGAATCTGACGGAGGCGTTTCATCGCCTGAGCTGCCAGGCCCGGATCTTTGGCGATGTCACGGTCCGCGTGCCGCTGCAGAAATTCGGGGACACGTCCTCTACGGAGGGGCAGACAAGCAACCAGTCGGCGTTATAGAATCATAAGAGGACAAAAGGGAGGACACGAATGGTTACAATCAGCGAAAAGGCTCAGCAGAAGATCGGCGAGTTGCTGGTCGAGGAGAAAGACTCGATCGGGCTCCGTGTGTACGTCAAAGGCGGTGGATGCCACGGCTATCAATACGGCATGTCGTTCGAGACGAAGACGGCGGATGACGATACCATCATCGAGGCCGGCGGCGTCAAAGTCATCATGGATTCACAGAGCGCTCCGTTGTTGGCCGGCGCCGAGGTGGACTATGTGGACAGCGTGCAAGGCTCCGGATTTGCGATCAAGAACCCGCAAGCAAAGACGACCTGCGGCTGCGGAAGCTCGTTCAGCGCTTAACATTGCGTTGCCGGCCCGGCTCAGCCCGGCCGGCTCCACAGCTACCGAGCATGACCCGCTTCGATGGTCCGGTTGACGAAACAACTCGAGTTCAGTTCGTCTCACCGTTACCATAATCCCGCCTGGTCCGAGCAGCGCAACAAGGAAGTTTTCGGCCGGTGCAATAACCCCCATGGTCACGGGCATAACTATATGCTCGCGGTCACGGTCGAAGGGGCGCCGGATCCTGAGACTGGAATGGTGTTCAACCTCTATGATCTCAAGAAGGTCTTGCTGGGGGTGCTGGAGGAATTCGACCACAAGGATTTAAACTGCGATACGCCCTATTTTGCGGCTCGCATTCCCACGACGGAAAATTTGGCGGTCGTGTTATGGGACAGAATCGCGGCAAAGGCCGGGAGCCTGAAGCTGGCGTCGCTACGGCTGTTTGAGGAGGAGGATCTGTACGTGGATTACGAAGGACGGCACACGCACGATGCGCCCGAGGTGGCATTGACCCGCCGCTATCGCTTTTCGGCGGCGCACCGTCTCCACTCCGAGGCGCTGTCGGAGGAAGAGAATCAGAAGGTGTTCGGCAAGTGCAACAACCCGAGGGGCCATGGGCACAACTACACGATTGAAGTCACCGTGGCCGGTGCGGTGCATCCCGACACCGGCATGGTGACGGATTTAGAGCGGCTGGATCGGACGGTCGAAGAGCGAATCGTCAAGCGGTTCGATCACCAACATCTCAACTATGATCAGGCATTTTCCAAGACCACGACGACGGGTGAAAATCTGGCGGTGTTCATCTGGAATGAAATGGAAAAGGCGGTTCCGGTGGGCACGCTGGAGAAAATCGGCGTCCTGGAGACGCGCGACAACTACTTTGAATATCGCGGACCGGTGGGACGCCAATGATGGACGACGACGAGGCGTTGGTCGGCGAGACATCCGTTGAGCTGCAGTCGTTGGTTGAACAGATTCTGAACCTCTTGGGCGAGGACCCCTCCCGTGAGGGCCTCCTGAAGACCCCCGAGCGCGTCGCCAAATCGCTCCGCTTTCTCACCAAAGGCTATGAGCAGAATGCGGATGAGATCCTGAACGGCGCGCTGTTCACGGTCAAGTATGACGAGATGGTGGTCGTTCGGGACATTGATTTCTTCAGTCTGTGCGAACACCATCTGCTGCCGTTTTACGGCAAGTGTCATGTGGCCTACATTCCCAATGAACACGTGGTGGGTCTCAGCAAGATCCCGCGCCTTGTTGAGGTGTTCAGCCGGAGGCTCCAGGTGCAGGAGCGGTTGACCGTGCAGATTGCGGAGACCCTCCAGGAGTGCCTGAAGCCGCAGGGCGTGGCGGTCGTTACCGAAGCTCGGCATCTGTGCATGATGATGCGCGGCGTGGAGACGCCCAACGCCGTGGCCATGACCAGTTCCATGCTGGGCGTCTTTTTGAACCAGCAGAAGACGCGTGAGGAGTTTCTTAACCTGATTCGAAGAGGATCTCGCGAAGGAGTCTAACGCAGGAGACTTTCGACCACCGAGCGGAACTCGCTGGGCTCCATCTTGCCTTCCGTCGTCCTGACCAGTTGTCCCCCGGCATAGAAATGCGTGGTCGGATAGGTTTCGAAGGTGTAGCGTTTCTTGATTTCGCGACAGGCTCCCGGCACGTGCATTTTGGCTTTCCCGAAGCGCACGCGATCTCTCAAGACAGGCGCAACATCCGCGAGGATCCCGTCCATCGCCGTGCATCCCTCGCAATTGGCGATGCCGAAGACGACCACCGCGGCCGGAGCTTGGATATACTCCTGGATGGTGGCATCGGTGACGTTCCCGATCAGTTCTTCCATGCTTGTCCTAAGGTGGAGAGCGGCGGGAAGGGACCGCTCCGGTGAGCGGCCCCTCAGACTGCTAGTTCAGCTTCTTGAGCGCCGCGAGAATATCCTTGTCGTCGCGAGCCACTTTGATCTCCTGCACTTTCACATAGGCCACCTTGCCATTCTTGTCCACGATGACGGTGGCGCGCTTGCCGCAGTTCAGCGGCTCAAAATAGAGTCCGTACTTTTTCACCACGTCGCGATTGAAATCGGCGAGGAGCGTCTGCTTGAGTCCGAGTGAATCGACCCAGGCCTTGTGCGAGAAGAAGCTGTCGGTGCTGATCCCTAACACGACGGCATTCAATTGATCGAACTTTGGAAAGTCATCCGTCAGGCACTTGTTCTCACCGGTGCAGACTGGGCTCCAATCCAGCGGATAGAAGGCCAGAACGACGTTCTTCTTGCCGCGGAAACTGCTCAGCGTCACGTCCTTCTGGTCCTGATCTTTCAGCGTAAAATCAGGGGCGGTGTCGCCCACGGCAATTTCCTTCGCAACTTCTTGTACAGCCACAGTACCCTCCTCGGTAGTATGTTCGTTGATGATGGTGATCGTTGCAGAACCAGGATTTTACACAGATCGCCGTTGAATTTGTCAACCACCCGAAGGCTCTGGTATCCTTCTTAAATATCAATAATTTCTGCTGCCCACGGGGAGCCATGGACCTGTTCGCCACAGATGTCGCAGAAGAGAAAGTCCGGGGGCCGTTGGCCGATCGGATGCGTCCTCGTTCTCTTGACGAATTAGTGGGCCAGGACGAGATCGTAGGGCCTGGGACCGCCCTTCGTCTGGCGATCGAACACGATACGCTGACTTCCGCTATTCTTTGGGGGCCGCCAGGGACCGGCAAGACATCGTTGGCCCACCTCATCGCACGACATACCAAAGCGCACTTCGAGCCGTTCTCGGCCGTCACCAGCGGATTGCCCGAGCTTCGCCGTGTCATCAAGGTCGCGGAGCAACGGAGAGCGGTGCAGGCCCAACGGACGATCCTGTTTGTGGATGAGCTGCACCGGTTCAACAAGGCGCAACAGGACGCATTCCTCCCGCATGTCGAGTCCGGCGCGATCACGCTGATCGGCGCGACGACCGAAAATCCCTCCTTCGAAGTCGTCGCACCATTGTTGTCGAGGTCGCTCGTGGTGGTGCTCAAGCCGCTGTCCGAGGTCGCGCTCCGGACGATCCTCCAACGGGCGCTTGGTGACCCTGACCGCGGTCTCGGGCGATATCGCGTGGATATGGAAGAGGAGGCGATGCGCCGATTAGCCGCATTCGCGAACGGCGACGCGCGTGTCGCGCTGAACGCGTTGGAGTTCGCCGTGCTCCATACCGCGCCCAACCCCGACGGCCGCGTTCGCTTGGACACCGCCGCGCTGGCGACCGCTCTCCAAAAGAAGAGCCTGCGGTACGACAAAGGCGGGGAAGAGCATTACAACCTCATTTCGGCGTTCATCAAAAGCCTCCGCGACTCCGATCCCGACGGCGCCTTGTATTGGATGGCCCGCATGCTGGAAGGCGGCGAACCGCCGGAGTTCATCGCCCGTCGCATGCTGATCCTGGCATCTGAGGACGTGGGCAACGCCGATCCGATGGCTGTTGTGGTGGCGACGTCAGTTGCGCAGGCGGTGGAGAGGCTCGGTCTCCCGGAGTGCCGGCTCACCTTGGCGCA
>VBOG01000112.1:2344-2602 GCA_005877815.1 Nitrospirota bacterium | reverse complement strand
TCGCATCGGTGTCAGACTTGCCTAAGTCTATTAACTCATGATAGTTGGAAACGATGCCGCGCCATCCGCGAGTTCACGCCGAGGGATTGCTCTACCACGTAATGGCGCGTGGTAATGATGGGCAAAAAATATTTGTCAGCGAAAGCGACTATCAGGCATTCATTGAGGGGCTTCGGACCGTGCGGCGGCGCTACCCGTTCTCTCTTTACGCCTACGCCTTGATGCCGAATCACTTCCACTTGTTGCTGGAGGTCCATC
>VBOG01000112.1:0-2185 GCA_005877815.1 Nitrospirota bacterium | reverse complement strand
AGCAAAAGCGTGAACTGATCGACTCTGGACCGGTCATCGGACAACTGAGGACCCCTGCTCGTTATGAAGCGTTTATCCGCGACGGAGCCAAAGTGAATTATCGGGCGGAGTGGCATCCCGGGGATGGAGCACCATTTTTAGGACCGGGACGCTTCGTAAAAAAGATTGCCCAAGAATCAATTCCACCGCCCAGCTCCCGGCGCATAACATTGAAGGATTTAGTCAAGAGCGCGGCGGCAAAGTCGGGACTCTCGACCGAGATATTACTTCGAAAGGGCCGATTAGGACGCGTAGTAAATGCCCGCGATCGATTTGTCCGCGACGCCTCCAATGTCAGTCGTGCACTGCAAAAAAGTTAATAGACTTAGGCAAGTCTGTCACCATTGGGTCGTTTGCGCGGACATGAACAACGGACCTAAAGGATCGCCGCATTCGCGTGAACGCGGTGAGCCCAGGCTCCATCGACACGCCCGGACTGAGCGACCTTGCTCGCTTCCGCAGAAACGGGCCAGCAACGCTTGAAGATGCTTTCCAACAGTGTTCCGCTCGGCAGGTTCGGTACATCCGATGAGATCGCGAAGGCCGTGGTGTTTCTCGCATCTGACGACAGCAGCTACATCACGGGAACGGAACTGTTTGTGGACGGCGGCTTCGCACAAGTGTAGGCCGGGACCGAAAGCAATATATCGAGTCGGTGGCGCGCACGAGCCCCGATATTCAGTTTTCCGGTGTTACGGTGCTGACACCCGACGAACACGGGCAATTGTCCACATCGCCAACCCTCTCAACTCAAGAAAGAACGAGCTACTTTCCCTGGTCCAGCTCTACAGATCTCTCGGTGGAGGGTAGCGATAATAAGATATGCGGCATATGGATAGTATGACCCGCCAGTAAGCGCCGAAATGTCGACTTCTTTGTCGATGGCTCGACACCCTGCTTCGTCACGATCCTTCTTGACAGAGTGCGCCAGTCTTTAAGTTTCTGATTGCAAACCGTTTAAGTGATTCGGTATGTGCGTGTTACATGGCACAGTCCTTGCCATAACTAGTCGAGTAGGGAGGACGATATGGAAACTCACATTGCTGACATCACCCACGTCATTCAACTCGCAGTAGCGACAGTTTTCTTGCTCAGCGAGGTGGCGTCACGCCGCTGCGGATTCGTGTCGATTGAAGGTTTCCGATGGAATCACGACTCTCGAGATTTGTTAAACGACTTGAGATAATGCCATGCTTTTTTGGCTGCACCGTGTCTAAAGATTAGAGCGAATAAATGGGAAGGGTAATCTAATGAAAAGAGCTTTCTTGACAATTATGCTTTTATGTTTGTTTGTCCTACGCACCCATGACGGACAAGCACAGGAATATATTCCCGGTTATTACGACCAATATGGAACTCAGTTGTATGCGCAACAGTATGATCCGTATAACGAGTTGGAGACGATGCATTATAATCAGTTGTATCCGCAACAGTATGATCCGTATTACGAGCTGCAGGTGATGCACTACAAGTTATATGCGCCGCAATTCCAACCTTACCAACTGTATCCATACCCGCCTTATCAAATATATCCACCCTGCTGCGTTCCAGGAGGATATTAATCCCGGCTCCGCTTGGACGGATAGTTAGAGAGTTTGAAGGAGCCAACTATAACAAAATGATGACTTATAACACACGCAGAAAAAAGGGCTTTCGGTGCCTGTTTGCTTTGGTAACCGTCGCTACTTTGGCTGTACCCTACGTTGCTTTAGGTGCTGGTCCTGTCTTCAGGAACTCAGGGACCCCCAGCGTCTCGAGTTCGCACCGGCAACATTCCTTTTCACGCCCTTTTCACCGCTTTGGATTTTTTGGTGGGGATGGACTCGACGATCAGGGCGTCACCGTTATTGAGCAGGTTCAACCTGCACCAAGCACCGAACCGAAACCCGCCGAAAACCGCATCTACGTTCCGCCACACTGGGTGGATGGTGGTTACGGAGTGCAGGTCTTACAGCCAAGTTACTGGACCGTTCCGAAGCAAGCGGCAGAGCATTGACCCCCGCTTGCGCGGTCGCATGATGTTTCCTCGATACGCTGCGATCTCCGTTACCCGTCCAAGACCGGCGGATGATTATCTATGCGATCCCGCATATGATTTGTATCTTGCCGCGTAGATAGAGCAACGCATGTGCTCGAACAGACCAAC
>VBOG01000111.1 GCA_005877815.1 Nitrospirota bacterium | reverse complement strand
CATTCGCAGTTTGGAATCAGGAACTTGGCAACCCACGCTCATTCGTCATGGACCGGGCAGATTGGGGACCGGGGTACGGGCGAGAGGAAATTCGTGAGACGTTAAACGTTAAACGTGCAGAGATAACCTCGGCAGGCTGCTTTGTCGAAGACATAGATGATGAGGAGAAATTGTGCCGGAGGACGGCCGAGGAGATTGCTGCGGGTAAAGTGGTGGGGTGGTTTCAAGGGCGTATGGAGTGGGGAGCGCGAGCGTTGGGCCACCGCAGTATTGTCGCCGACCCCCGCCGCCCAGAAATGAAGGAGATTCTGAATTCGCGGATTAAACGCCGTGAACCGTTCCGTCCTTTTGCTCCGTCAATTCTCGAAGAGGCTGTGGATGACTATTTCGAGCGTAAGGAACTCTCTCCTTTCATGACGATGACCTCCCGGGTGAAAGCAGAGAAGTGTGGAATCATTCCTGCACCTACGCATGTAGATGGTACTGGAAGACTCCAGACAGTCAATAAGCAGGCACAGCCTCTCTACTGGCGACTGATCAAAGAATTTGAAAATCTGACGGGTGTGCCCGTGGTGTTGAACACCTCGTTTAACGAGAACGAACCCATCGTCTGCACGCCAGAGGAAGCGCTGGACTGTTTTCTACGGACCAAGATGGATGTATTGGCCATCGGGCCATTCGTTATTACCAGGAATTGATCCATGCGGTTGCTCTTTATCAATCGCTTCTTTTATCCCGATCAAGCCGCAACTTCCCAGATCCTGACTGATCTAACAGAAGGATTGGTTGAAGAAGGCCGAGATGTGACGGTACTGACCGGAAGGATGTGGTATCTGGGTGGCGAATCGGTGCTGCCCTCAGAAGACTGCTATGAGGGAGTTGGCATTCGTCGTGTTTGGTCCACACGCTTCGGCAGGAGATCCGATATAGGGCGGCTCATTGACTATGCAACGTTTTATCTCTCGGTTGCTTGGTCGTCAGTTCGCTCAAAAGGCATTGACTCGGTGGTTGTATTGTCTGATCCGCCCATGTTGTCCGTCCTAGCGGTGCTTCTCGGCTGGCTCAAGGGCTGGAAAACGGTGTGCTGGCTGCAGGATGTGTTTCCGGAAATAGCGGTGCAAGCAGGGGCGTTGAGAAATGGAAAGCGGGCAAGGGTTCTGAAATGGCTGGCCCATTGGTCGCTTCGTCATTGCGACCTCGTGATTGTCTTGGGTCGCTGCATGGAGCAGCAGTTGCTCGGCACAGGCGTTGCGAGAAATCAGCTTCTGCTGATTCCGAATTGGGCAGATGGCGACTGCCTAGCCACTGTAGACAGCCGTGACAATTGATTTCGAAAGCAGCAGGGATTAGAGGATCGCATTGTCGTCATGTATTCCGGCAACTTAGGTGTCGTGCATGAGATGGATTCGGTGGCCCAGATCATTCGACAACTGCAGATGATGCCCAATGTATGTTTTTTGTTTGTCGGGGACGGATCGGGGAAGGTGCGACTGGAAGAGCTGGTGCGCCGTGAGGGCCTGAACAACGTGCGATTCGTCGGATATCAGGAGAAGGAAGATTTACGATACAGTTTGTCGGCTGGGGATATTCATCTTGTTACCCTTCGGTCGGATATGGCGGGGCTGAGTGTGCCGAGCAAAGTTTACGGAATCATGGCGGTCGGCCGTCCGGTGATTTTTATCGGGCCGGAGGAAAGTGAAGTGGCGATTCTTATCAGGGAATCTCTTTGTGGCGAGGTGTTCGATCCTGTCAACCATGAGAAGGCGGGGCGGGCCATTTTGGATTTGGCGCAGGATCCCCGTCGTCGTGAATATTTAGGAGCGGAGGGCAGGCGCTACTTCGAAATGGTTCTCGATAAAAAGTTCGCGATCCCCAGATTCCAGGCCGCGCTTTATGATTTACTGAAGGAGAGGTAGAGGCGGCATGTTTCGCGTCGGCGTGTGGAAATATCGGACGATCCTATTGGCTGGCGATGCGGCAGCTATGCTGGGTACGTTTACTCTTGCCATGCAATACTGGTGGTGGAAGGTGGGCCCCAATTACGGCGAGTTTTTTCCTGCCGCGTTTGTAAGTCTTGCGGTCTATCTGCTCACATTATTCATGTTTGAGATGTATGACATTCATTTCAACTATCGTCTGCATGCGTTATATAGCTTCATCCATATTTTAGGGGCCGTCGTTGTCGCAGGCCTCAGCTTATCCGTCCTCTTCTATCTGTTGCCGGGGGTGAAGCTGCCTCGTGGCTCGTTTTTCATCCAGATGGCGCTCGTGGTCCCCGTGCTATTTGTCTGGAGAATTAATTTCTGGCGACTGCGCCAGGAAACGTTGACTCCAAAGCGGGTTCTGATTATCGGGGTTGGGGAAGAGGCACAGTCAGCTTTTGACATCTTAAAAAAGTTTGGTATGGAGTATCAGGTCATAGGGTTCATAACCGATAGAGCCGACGATCAGAAAGTGGCAGTGGGTGGCCATGCAGTTTTGGGGCATACGACTGAACTTCCACACATCGTTAAGCAGCAAGAGGTGGAGGGAATCATTTTGGCCACGGGGCATCGTGCCGGCGATCAACTGATCTGGGCCTCATTGCAGTGCCGCATGCAAGGGGTATTTGTGTCTGATTTGGTGGGTCTTGGAGAGCAGCTCCTGGGAACCATTCTTCTTAAGCAGGTGCGTGATTCCTGGTTTGTCATGGCTCCCGGCTTTCTCATTCTTCACCATCGGGTGTTTAGACGTATCAAAAGAATCGCAGACGTCACATGCGCGAGCATAGGGCTAACATTGGCACTGCCACTGTTGCTGCTTGCAATGATGCTCGTCGCGCTCGAATCGCGCGGGCCTGTATTCTTCCGCCAGTACCGTGTAGGGCAGAACGAACAACTCTTCTCGGCGTTGAAACTCAGAACAATGAAGTGGGGGACTGAGACGGAGTCTCCATATACGGCAAAGACGGACCCGCGCGTGACGCGGGTTGGTCGAGTACTCAGGTTCCTGCGCATTGATGAGATTCCCCAAATGTGGAACGTCCTGAAGGGAGAAATGAGCTTTATCGGTACTCGAGCGGAGTGGGATATCCTCGTGAAGGAGTATAAAGACAAGATTCCCTATTATTCGTTACGCCATGTGGTCAAACCAGGCATTACCGGCTGGGCGCAAGTAAACTATCCCTATGGGAGTTCGGTGGAAGACGCGTACCGGAAGCTCGAGTATGACTTGTACTACGTTAAAAACCTGTCGCTGGTCCTTGATCTTAAAATCCTCTTGAAGTCAGTCTCAGTGGTGCTGTTGGGAAAGGGAGTGAGGTAATGTGCGAGCCATCCCCGTTTTTGTAATCCGCCGTTCACATGGGCTGGCGTCTTTAAATCTTCGCGAATTATGGCATTACCGGGAACTTGCCTATTTTCTTGCCTGGCGGGACATCAAGGTTCGCTATAAGCAAACCACGATAGGGGTAGCGTGGGTAGTCTTGCAACCGTTAGCAATGATGGCTGTCTTTTCCCTGTTCTTCGGACGCCTGGCAAACGTTCCATCTGATGGCCTTCCCTATCATTTGTTTGTCCTTTCAGCTCTGCTGCCCTGGCACCTTTTCTCCAGAACGATCTCAGAGAGCACTACCAGCCTGATTACGGATCAGCGGCTGATCACGAAAGTTTATTTTCCCCGAATCATCGTTCCCGTGTCGACAATCATTGCGGCGATGGTGGATTTCTGCATTATTGCGTGTCTGCTTTTTGCCATGATGCTCATCTATGGAATAACACCCGGTCTGCGGGTCCTCTGGCTCCCATTGTTCGTGCTACTTCTGCTTGTCTCATCCATGGGGGTCGGATTTTGGCTGTCGGCTTTAAATGTGGAATATCGCGATGTAATGTATACCGTGCCCTTCCTCAATCAATTGTGGTTTTTTTTGACGCCTGTCGTTTATCCCAGCAGTCTTCTGCCACAGCAATGGCGAATATTTTATGGACTCAACCCAATGACCGGAGTGGTAGAGGGGTTTCGTTGGTGCCTACTCGGTAAAGGCGAAGGTTTGTCACCCATGGTGGCTCTATCAGCCATCGTTGCCGTGTCTCTCTTTGGGAGTGGTGTCATCTGGTTTCGCAGCCGGGAACGAACTTTTGCGGATGCACTCGGCTCGACAGGTGTTTAGCCATGGGTGATGTGGCGATTAAGATAGAGGGGATTAGTAAGCAGTATCGGATTGGTGAACTGCAGAAGTACAAGGCCCTGCGAGACACTTTGGCGGATGCAATGTATTCCCCATTCAAGTTGTTCCATTCCATCTTCGGATCCTCGAATACCGAGGATAAGGGAGGCAATGGGACCATCTGGGCGCTGAAGGATGTGTCGTTTGAGATCAAACGCGGAGAAGTTGTCGGTATTATCGGTCGCAATGGCGCTGGCAAAAGTACGCTCCTCAAGATCCTTTCTCGTATTACAGAACCGACATGCGGATACGCCGAAATACATGGACGCGTTGGCTCGCTTCTGGAGGTGGGGACTGGCTTCCACCCGGAACTGACGGGGAGAGACAATATCTACCTCAACGGTGCCATTCTTGGGCTGAGGAGAGCAGAAGTAGTACAAAAGTTCGATGAGATTGTAGCTTTTTCCGGAACAGAACAATTTCTTGATACTCCAGTCAAGTTTTACTCCAGCGGCATGTATATGAGGTTAGCATTTGCTGTCGCTGCGCATCTTGAAACTGAAATAGTATTGGTTGATGAGGTGCTTGCGGTAGGAGATATGGCTTTTCAGAAAAAATGCCTTAGCAGGATGGGACAGGTGTCTAAAGACGGCCGCACAGTATTGTTCGTCAGCCATAATATCAGCGCGATATTATCGTTATGCAACAAAGTCATCTATATGGCCGACGGAGGCATACGCGCCATTGGCGCTCCACAGTCTATTATAAGTTCTTACCTTGCGGATGTGTTGGCTAATTGTGGCGAAGACTTGGAGAGACTAAGAGTACAGGGCTATGGAAAAGATGTTTGGTTCTCAGAAATTAAAATGGTGTCAAATTCCAGAGAACATCTTCTTTTTGGACAGGAGTTAGTGTTCGAACTTCGTGTCTTCTCTCGAAGGCAGGTCAAACATCTGAGCATTGGATGTACAGTATTCAATGACGTTGGACACCCTGTCGGCACACTTTTTACCAGCGAAACATTCTCTGTTGAGCAAGGTAAGCAGTATTATTTGAGATTGCTCATCTCTAATGTTTCCCTCGCGCCTGGTTCTTATCATGCTGGATTCAGCATAGGTTATGGTGGGCTCAATGGAATGAGGCATGATCTCGACATTGTGATAGGTAGCCCAGCATTTCGAGTCTTGACGCTTTCGGAAGGAGAAGGGGCTATGCCGGATTGGAATAGAAGTTGGGGGAATATTGTATTCAAAGATGCTCAACTGACGGTTGTGTAGGATTGACGTCACATGCTCTTCTCGCTCTCTACTCGGAATTGCATTCAAGACTTAGAGTATCCAACGATCGAACCGATATTGGATGCCACACGGCGACCATTTTGGTCTGTTATGATTCCAGTTTACAATCGTACGCAATACCTGGAACGAGCATTGGAGAGCGTTATTGGTCAGGATCCTGGGCCTGCTGAAATGCAAATTGAAATCGTTGATGACTGTTCTACAGGAGAGAATCGGGAACAGATGATCAACGTTTTGAGCTCGTACCCGAGGGTCTCTCTTTATCATCAACCTGTTCATGTCGGAATGTCTGCTAACTGGAATACTTGCATTCAACGTGCACGTGGCCGCTGGGTTCATCTCCTGCATGATGATGATATGGTTTTGCCAGACTTTTATATTAAATACAGACAATTTATCGAGAAGCATGTTGGTTTGGTTCTTGCATTTGCTCCGGTTATTGAGATCGATGAAAACGATATTTGGGTGCAAATACACAACTCTCCTTGTCCCTATCCTTTGACGCAAGAAGGAATAGTCTCTAATCCTAGCTGTGAAGTTAGCAAGGAAAATTGTATCGTTCCTTCTGCCGCTGTAGTACTTCGTGAGGCGTATTCAGCTGCGGGAGGATTTGCTACATCTTTGTCTTATGTAGTCGACTGGGAGATGTGGATGCGCATCGCCAGAACCGGTCCGTTGGGATTTTTAAACCATCCATATACACTTTACCGAAACCATCGTGGCTCCTCTTCTCGCGATCTCATAGTAACGGGAAGGGTTATGGCGGAAATTTGGCAAACCATTAAGGTGGGTGTTAACAGATTACCTTATGGACAGCAGAGAGAAGTTCGACTTTGCGCCTCTAGAAATTGGGCTAGATGCTCAGATTATCGAGTGATCTCGTTGGCAGAACACAAATATAAGGTAGCGTTACTTTATTCATATTGGGCCTTTAGGCTTCACCCTTCTGTCAAAAATCTTCTTCGGGGCGTCGAATGCATTCTGGGTGTTGTGAAGTCTGTACTAGGACAAAGGCTAAAACCTAAATTAACATCTGCTAGGTAAGGGAAGTGTTCAAGAATTAAGGCAAATCACGGCATGAACTTATCGACTCCTGTTGCGTTAATTCTTTTTAATCGTCCGGAGCTTGTAAAGGCTGTCTTTGAACAAATTGCCGAGGCAAAGCCGAAGGTCCTGCTCATTATTGCGGATGGGCCGCGGAGTCCATTAGATGCGCAGAGGTGTCTTGAGGCAAGATCAGTCATTAAGCGTGTAAATTGGGATTGTGAGGTAGTGACGAATATCGCCGACAAGAACTTAGGGTGCAGGCAGCGAGTTGTCAGCGGTCTTAATTGGGTGTTTTCGCTGGTCGAAGATGCGATCATCTTGGAAGACGATTGTGTGCCCCATCAGTCCTTCTTTAGATATTGTGAAACACTTCTTGACTATTACCGGCATGATGAACGCGTGATGGAAATCAGCGGCTGTAATTATCGGAAGTACCGCATCTGCGGTGAATACAGTTATTACTTCTCGAAGTATTATCATACCTTGGGGTGGGCAACCTGGAGAAGGGCGTGGACGTTTTATGATGAAAACATATCATCATGGCCTGAGCTCAAGCGCAGTGCCACATGGAGTACGTTCTTTGATGATAGGCGTGAGGAAAGATACTGGACTGCAATTTATGATCAAATTGCCAGCGGTGGAATGGATACCAGTTGGGATTACCAATGGCAGTTAGCGCGATGGTGTCAGAATGGTCTCGCTGCCATTCCAGCAGTAAACTTGGTATCCAATATCGGATTCGGACCTGAGGCGACCAACACCACCTTGGAGCATGATTTCCGCGCAAGGTTGCCAGTCTACGAAATAGGAGACATTCACCATCCTCCCGCTGTCAATCGCAATAAAGAAATGGACCACTACCGATTTAACACTGTAGAACTCTTGAAACCAGGCTTTTTCTGGAAGATCGAAAATATGATAAAAAGAGTAGGCCAGACGTTATCGCGGCGACACAGCTAATTGCCCATTCTCCGATTTTATCTGTAACTCCTGCTAACCTTGTGCGTGCAGTCTATTATTAGAGGAGAGATCGACTTAAAGATCCCGTGACGTGAAGAGACGGCTATAGTAAAGGAGAATCATTGTCACCGAAGCTTTCTGTGGTGCTTTGCACATACAATCGCTCGCAATTGCTGCGGATTGCGCTCGATAGTCTTGTGGGCCAGTCCCTCGTGAAATCAGAGTACGAACTTCTGGTAGTGGACAACTCGTCTACAGACGATACCACCGCGGCGGTGAAGGCGTTTCAGACGCAATATGCTTCTCCCGAGATTATTTTAGTATCTGAGGCGAGACAAGGATTAGGATACGCGAGAAATGCCGGGTATAAAAATGCCAGAGGCCGCTATGTGGCCTTCATTGACGACGATTGTGTAGCGACAAAAGACTGGCTCCAGATGTTGCTAGACTGCTTTGAGCAAATATACCCCCAACCTTGGAGTGTTGGCGGCCCAATTAGGCCTGTATACGATGTTCCCAGGCCTGTCTGGTTTAAGGACAGCTATGAAACGGATACATGGGGTGAGAGGCCGCGTTTGCTTAAGAGAAGGGAGTCATTTACCGGCTGTAACATGTCTTTCAGAAAGGACGTCCTGGAAAGATACGGCGGGTTTGATACCACGTTGGATATGAAAGGGGAGAGTCTATCCCTGGCAGGTGAAACAGATCTTTATCGAAGAATGTGGTCCGCAGAAGGAACAAGATGTCTATTTTACTACTCCCCGCATGCAGTGATGCATCATAGAATCGACGCTTTCAAGATGACTGTGTCATATCAATTAAAGAGAGCATTTGCCGCCGGACAAGTATCCTGTACCATAGCTCAGGTTGAACCGATCTTCCGTCGGTGCTTGTTGTTCGTTGGTTCGATGGTATTGTTGCTTTGGCATACTGTCCTAGCAGTGCTGCGCATCAGGCCTGGACGTGATTGGCGAAATTGGGCAATAGAGCAGTTGCGCCACGTGGCCTACAATATTGGACGGCTTTTTAGCTATTTTGGTATACGTATGGACTTTCGACAGAGGAACTCAACGTAGGATTGACGGCTTGAAGTAATATGATGTTCGCAACGCCAGTTGTCTTGATTATCTTTAATCGTCCGCATCTGACAGAAGCGGTCTTTGCGGCGATAGCGAGGGTTCGGCCAGAGAAACTTTTCGTCATAGCAGATGGTCCAAGATTTCCAGAAGAAGCTCGAAAATGTCAGATGGCAAAATCAATTATTGATCGCGTCGACTGGGATTGTAAGATCTTGACGGATGTGTCTGAAAAGAACCTAGGTTGTAAACGAAGAGTTGCTAGCGGTCTAGATTGGGTATTCGCTCAGGTCGATGAAGCCATCATTTTAGAAGATGATTCTGTGCCGGATCCCTCATTTTTCATGTTTTGTCAAGCCTTGTTGGAACGGTACCGTCATGATGAACGCGTGATGGAAATTGCAGGCTCCAATTGGCAACTGGGACATAAACGGACCGACTATAGCTATTATTTCTCGAAACATTCCCATACTTGGGGGTGGGCAACGTGGAAAAGAGCTTGGCGCTACTATGATGAGAACCTAACCATTTGGCCAGATATGAAGGGCACTGAAGCCTGGACATCCATGTGGGACGATGCCCGGGAAGCTGAGTATTGGGAGTTCATGCTAGATCGAGTATTTGTCGGGAAGATAGATACGTGGGATTACCAGTGGCAATTCACCATGTGGTGTCGTGAGGGTCTTTCGGCAGTCCCAAACGTCAACCTCGTCTCCAATATCGGCTTTGGAGCAGACGCGACCCATACCAAGCGTGCTCGCCATTTGTTGGCTGGACTTCCAACACACAGGCTTGAGGACATGCGCCATCCGCCTTCAGTCAACAGGCACCGAGAAGCCGATAAGTTTTTCTTTGAACAATTCCTATGGGACAAACCATGGAAGCGCTATCTTCGAAAGATTAGGGGCACGCTCCGTCGGATGATGAGATAAAGAGTACCTCGAGGAGCGGACCGACATTGAAATGAAATATGAGTGACTCGATGATCAACGTCTTCCAGCCGTGTGTCGGGCAGGAGGAATTGCAGCTTATTGCCGAAGTCCTTCAAACAAACTGGCTTGGCCATGGCAGCGTCGTTCAAGAGTTTGAAGCGGCTTTCGCCTCTCAGCTAAAAACCGACCCGGGTCAATTTGTGTCCACGACGAGTGGTACGGAAGCCATCTTTCTGGCGGCTGAACTATTTGACTTCAAGAGTGATGACGAGATCATTGTCCCGAGCATCAGCTTCATAGCGGTCGGGAGCAGTGTCGTGGCCAAACACGCAAAACTCGTGCTCTGCGACGTCGATCCGCATAGTCTTAATGTCACTGCAGACTACATTGCGCCATACATCACGGAGAAGACAAAGGCGGTGATCGTCACACACTACGGGGGAGTGCCATGCGATATGGATCCGATCCTCGACCTTTGCCTTGCTCACAATATCCGAGTGATAGAAGACAGCGCGTGTGCAGTGAAAAGCTTCTATAAGGGAAAAGCCACCGGCACACTAGGGGACATGGGACTGTGGTCTTTTGAAGCGGGTAAGCTAATCACCACAGGCGATGGAGGAATGGTCTATCTTAATTCGGAGGAACTGATAACGAACGCGAAGGAACAACTGTATTTGGGTTTGACGGGTTCTGAAAAAAGCGGGATCGATCGTTCGGCGACCGGGCATGAGCAGTGGTGGGAGATCCAGATCGGCAGGCCTGGACGCCGCGCAATCATGAACAACATTGCTGGCGCAATTGGGTTAGCACAATTGAATAAGATTGATACGTTTCTTGTTCGACGCAAAGCAATTTATCAGCGTTATAGCAAGGAATTGGCGCAATACTCGTGGCTAACTTCTCCACCTCTCCATGGGGATGGAATCGAACCGTCTTACTATTTTTATTGGATCCAGTTGAAAAGGAGGGATGAATTGGCCCAATTCCTTCGTGAGCACGGCGTGTATTCGACGTTTCGCTATTGGCCGCTTCACAAGGTGCCGTACTTTGAACAAAGCGCGACAAAACTCCCCAATTCTGAGTTCGCAAGCCAGCAGACGTTACTTCTGCCGCTTCATCAGGCACTTTCGGACGACGATGTTACGAGAGTCCTTGAACTTATGAAGACCTTCGGCGGTAGGCTGTAGGCCCAGCAAGAGAGAACGGGGAGTATGACGATGAGGAATAGGCCGCTCTTTTCAATTCTAATCCCGTCCTATAATCGGCCCGAATACATTACCGAATGCATCGACTCAGTGCTCGCGAATGGAGGCGAAGATTACGAAATCATCATTTCAGATGATGCCTCTCCAACCGCGGATGCGATCGAAGAGGCCGTGAGGCCATACCTCGCCCATTCGAATATTCAGTTTCATAGACTGCGGACCAACCTCAAAGAGCCTGGTAATCGTAATTTTTTGGTCTCTCAAGCCACAGGGGAATACACCATTATCCTGTGTGACGACGACAAGCTGTTGCCCCATACGTTACGAACAATTCGCTGGTATCTCGACCATTATCCCGGCCACGATATCTATGGGATGGGGTACACGGTGATTGATGAAAAAGGGAAGCCGTGCTATTCCCGTTGTGCCCCCGGCGCGTTAGAAATCAACTTGGATCATCCGAAGTTGGTCCGTCGAATGTTTGAGGCTGCCTGTCTGCCGTTTTTGGTCTGCCATCCGGCAACGTTTTGTTGTCGGCACGGAGTTGAAAAAGAAATCTCATATCGTCAGGACGTCTCCACAGGCGATGATTTAATGTTTCTACTGGACTGCCTTAACAAAGGAAAACGAATGTACATTATGCCTGAATGCCTCTTGTTGTATCGGTGGTTTCGATCTAGCGAGACAACACATCAAATAAATCAATCATTGAGCAAAATAAAAGTATGGCAGGCCTATCGCAACATTTACTATTTGCTTCAGCAGCGAACCGATCTGCATCCGTCGATTGTTCGATTTATCTCGGCACCGCAATACCGCAAGCGCTTTCTCTATGCTCCTATCATTCGTGGGAGGGGTATAACCAGAGAGACTATTGAACTGCTAAAGTTGCAGCCGGCCCACATGAAAGAATTGGTCAATTCCATCGCTAAGCCATTGAGATATGGTTTTATTGTTAAGGAATTCCTCATAGTAGGCCTTGAATTGGTGCAACTATTCGGGGTCACTGGAATTACCTATTCGATTCGAGTTGGTATCGCGCACTTTAGGTATAAGATTTTGGGGAGGTTCCGGTCCATAGTGATGGCGCGTGAAGACAAAAGTTTTCTAAACGCATACCGGCATATGAAATAGGCGAAAAGTAAATAAAACGCAGAGTCTATCCCTGTAAAAACTCCCTGAATCGTTTATAACACGCTAGTTCGCCAATGGCATTGGCTAATTGAACAGATTTCTAGGGCTATAGCAATAAAGCGACATTAGACGTAATCGGAGACCAAAATATGGATCAGTACGCTGCACTGCCTACTTTTTTGGTTTAATCCTTCTTACCGCATGTTCCGTTTCTCCAGCTTTGCAGGTTCCGTCTGACGACAAGTCTCAAGCTGCCCAGCAGGTCCGTGAAGGGATTATCTGGCGCGTGATCGCTTTGAAACGGCGTTGCTGCTAGAGCCCAAATTAGCAGAAGCGCACTATGACTTGGCGATCGCGCTGGACAAGCTAGGAAAGCATGCTGAGGCCACACGGCATTTTAAAAGAGGCAGCAGAATTAGCGCCTAATAATAAGAACATTGTGGAATCTGAATTCTATCAAGGCATGTAAAAGGTGGGAAGTAGCTTAGTCGTATACGGAGAAGGAATGAAAAGGGCCGGCAGGATTTACCTGCCGGCCGTTTTTTTGTTGAAGACTCTTAGTTATCTGCAGCCGATGATTCTAGACCCATCGCCGCTGGCAACTGGAGGACCGGGTATTGGTGTGCAAATAG
>VBOG01000015.1 GCA_005877815.1 Nitrospirota bacterium | reverse complement strand
AAAGCAGAATGGCCGAGGCCAAGACCATCGGGACGCCGATGCCGTCCACGCCGAGGTGGAACTGAATCCCGAGCTGCTCGGACCAGAGGTAGTTCTGCTGAAATTGGTAGCCGCCCTTGTGCCAGTCGAACGCGAACAACAGATAGAACGAGGCAAAGAACGAGATGCCGGAAAAGAGCACGGCCACCTGGCGCACCAGGAACGGCCGGCGGTTGGAGACAAACAGGAGGACCACGGCGCCCACGAACGGCGCGAACAGAATGATGCTGAGGAGGTAGCTTTCGGTCATGGCGGGAGACGCCTGTCAGCCACCGGGGAGACCATTTGTGTCTCTCTCGGAGCCTTCACAAAGGAGCCACGATCCAGCCGATCCGTCAACGCCTGCACCGAGCCATTCATGATGTTCAGGAATGGCGCCGGATAGAGGCCGATCCAAAAGATCATCACGCTCAGCGCCACCGCGATCCCCCACTCACGCGGCCGGAGATCCGAAAGCGGTTTCGTGACGGCCGTTCCCGCCGGCCCGAAGAATGCCCGCTCGTAGTACCACAGGAAATAGCCCGCCCCGAGGATCACCCCTAAGACGCCGATCGCAGCGAGCAGCCAATGGGCGCGGAATGCGCCCAATAAGATGAGAAACTCGCCCACGAAGCCGTTCGTGCCGGGCAGGCCGATAGATGCTAATCCCAAGATCAAGACAAACGCCGCAAGCAGCGGCACCTTGTGCGCCAGCCCTCCATAGGCCAGGTAGTCGCCGGTCCCCGTGCGGTTGTAGAGAAATCCGGTCAGGAAAAAGAGTCCCGCTGTCGAGAATCCCAGGTTGATCATCTGGAGCAGGCTACCCTGGAGGCCCTGGAAATTCAGGGCGAACAGTCCGAGCATGACGAAGCCGAGGTGGCTGATGCTTGAAAAGGCCAGCAGCCGCCGGAAGTCGGATTGGACGAGCGCGATGAACGCGCCGTAAATGATCGCCGCCAATCCCAACCCCGCCATGACCCACATCCACGCTCGCGACGCTTCCGGCAACAACGGGAGACTGAATCGGATGAAGCCATAGGTGCCGAGCTTCACACCCGCCAGGACGACGCTCATCACGATCGGCCCTTCGACCAGGGCGGTCGGCATCCAGGTGTGAAACGGGAAGATCGGCGCTTTGAAGGCGAACCCGAAAAACAGCAAAAAGAAAATCAGCGTCTGACGTTCAAGCGGCACCGGCACGTTCAGCAGTTCCACGAGATCGAATGAATACAAGGGTTGCGTCCCATGCAGGACTGCGTCGGCATGGAAATTCAAGTTCAGCAAGACCAGGCCGACCAGCATCAGCACCGATCCCGTCAGCGTGTAGAGAACGTATTTCAAAGCCGCATAGTGGCTCTGCGGCCCCGGTCCCCAGAGCTTGATGAGGAAGTAACTCGGCAGCAGCATCAGCTCCCAGAAGACGAAAAATAAGATGAGGTCGAGGGAGGCGAAGACTCCGATCATGCTGCCTTCGAGGCCCAGCAATGCCATGAAGTACGGCTTGAGCAAGGCCGTGCCCGTGTCCCAGGAATAGATCATGATCAGCAGCGTGAGAAATGCCGTGAGCGGAATGAACAACACGTTGATGCCGTCCACACCCAGGTGGTATCCGATGCCGATATCCGGAATCCACGGCATGCGCTCGGAGAACTGAATGTCGGCGCTCTGCGACACAAAGTACTTCAGCAGCAACACCGAGATGAAAAGCTCCAGCCCGGCGATCGCGACGGCGGACTTTCGGATCAAGTCTTCGTCTTTTTGGAACAGCCAGATGATCACGGCGCCGAACAGCGGCAGGAAGATGAGGACCGTCAGGATGGGAAAGCCGCTCTGTTCGGCTGCGGCGATCTCGTTCAAAATCATGATCCGCCTCCCACCCAGAGGAACAAGACGATGAGGTTGACGAGAATCACAAAGCCCGCGATGAGGATCGTCGCGTAGTGGTGCACCAATCCTGACTGCAACTGGCGAAGCAGCCGTGCCGCGAGGTGATTGCCGTAGCCGATCACATTTAGGCTGCCGTAGATCACGTACTTTTCGAACCAGGTGGACCCTGCCGCCCCCATTTCAGTCGCCTTCCAGACGCCGACGACGGCGCCATCGAACACCACGGTGTCGAATCGGTCCAGCGCGCGGCCGAGGCTTTTGCTCGGCTCCACGAAGAGTTTTTGGTAGAGCTCATCCACCCAATATTTGTTCAGCAGCAACATGTACGCGCCACGCATCTGCTCGGCGAACTGCACCGGCACGGCCGGTCGCAGATAGTAGAAATAGTGTGCCGTGAACCAGCCGGCCACCCCGATCAACGTCGTGGCCACCATCAGCATGTACGGCAGCAAATGGACGTCATGCGCTTCCTCTCCGCCTGCGCCCGTAGACAGGACGATCGGCTTCAGGAACTGATGGAACGCGCCGTTCTCCATTCCGCCCGGAATCACACCGATCAGTCCGCCGATGACCGACAAGACCGCGAGCACCACGAGAGGAATCAGCATCACCTGCGGCGATTCGTGTATGTGAGGCTCGGCTTCATGCGGCACACGGGACTCCCCATAGAAGGTTATATAGAGCAGCCGGGACATGTAAAACGAAGTGCAGAAGGCAGCGATCGCGCCGAGCAACCATAAAATGTAGCGGCCGTGCACGAACGCATGCCCCAAAATTTCGTCCTTGCTCCACCAGCCGGACATGAACGGAAACCCGGCGATGGCCGCCGTGCCGATCAGAAACACCCAATGGGTGACCGGAATGCGGTCCTTTAAGCCGCCCATCTTCCGGATGTCCTGTTCACCGGAGAGCGCGTGGATCACCGAGCCGGCCGACAGGAACAGCAGCGCCTTGAAGAACGCGTGCGTGACCAAATGGAAAATCGCGGCGATGTACGCGCCGACGCCGCACGCGAGAAACATGAAGCCGAGCTGAGAGACGGTGGAATACGCCAACACACGCTTGATGTCGGTCTGGACCAGGCCGATCGTGGCCGCAAACAACGCGGTGGCGGCGCCGATCACGCCGACCAGCAGCAGTGCGTCCGGCGCCATGTCGTAGATCGCATGGTTCCGCACCACCATATAGACGCCGGCGGTCACCATGGTGGCCGCATGGATCAACGCGCTGACCGGTGTCGGGCCTTCCATGGCATCCGGCAGCCAGGTGTACAGGGGAAGCTGCGCGGACTTGCCGATGGCGCCGATCAAGAGACAGATCGCAATGGCCGTGGCCGTGCCGGAATCGAGCCTCGAGGCCTGAGCGAAGACATCCGTGTAATCCAGCGTGCCGAAGGTCGCAAACACGAGAAAGATGGCCAGTAAGAACCCTGCATCGCCGATCCGGTTCACGACGAACGCTTTGGTGGCTGCCTGCGCCGCCGAGACTCTGTCGTAGTAGTAGCCGATCAGCAGATAGGAACAGAGCCCGACACCCTCCCACCCGATGAACAAGACGACATAGTTGCTGCCCATCACGAGCAGCAACATCGAGACCATGAACAGGTTCATATAGGTGAAGAAGCGCGCAAAGCCTTCCTCGCCGTGCATATACCCGACGGAATAGACATGGATGAGAAAGCCGACGCCTGTGACGACCAGCAGCATGACGCAGGTGAGTGGATCGATCAGGAAGCCGAGGTTGACCTGCAGATCGCCACCGAAGAACCATCGGTACGCGACGACGGTATGCGGCGCGGGATCGGATAGGATCTGGACGAACACCCAGAGCGAGCAGAGAAAGGACGCGAAGACCGAGCCCCAGGCCAGCCGGTGCGCGACTTCATCGGAAAATCGATGACCGAGCATGACGTTCAGACCGTTGGCCATGACCGTCAGGAGCGGGAAGACCGGAATGAGGATGACGACTAGATCAAACATTGCAGATCTTTATAACGCCGCTCGTGTTTCACCCACCCACCCCAGGCGCGCCGAGACGTGCCCCTTCCCGAAGGCCTTCGCGGTTACGGATGCCGCAGGCGCCTACCATTTCAACAGGTTGATTTGATCCACATTTGTGGCGATCTTCCCGCGGAACACCACGATGATGATCGCCAGCCCCACCGCGGCCTCGCCTGCGGCAATGGCGATCACAAACAGCGCCACGACCTGCCCCGCGAGAGAATCCATATTGTGGGCGAACGCCACGAGATTGAGGTTGGCGGCGTTCAGCATGATCTCGATGGACATCAAGACGATGATAAAGTTACGTCTCACGAGGACGCCCACCAACCCCGTGAGAAACAGGATCGCGCTGACCGCCACGTAGGCTGAGATCGGAACCATATTAACGTTCCTCTCCCGACAGGTCGGCCCGGCCCGGCGTCTTGGCCAGCACAATGGCCCCCACGATCGCTCCGAGGAGAAACACGCCCACAATCTCGAATGGCAAGAGATAATCGCTGAACATCAGCACGCCGATGGCCGTGCTGTTGCCGATTTTCGCGACCGCCTCCGCAGTCGCCTCACCTTTGATGCCGGTGTAGCCGGACGTCAACAGCAGCAGCACCAGCTCGACCGCGACCGCCCCGGCACCGATCATGTACCAGGCGTACCGGCGATGGAGATAACGTTCCTCGGTTTTCAGGTTCAGCAGCATGAGCACGAAGAGATAGAGGATCAGGATGGCGCCGGCATAGATGATGACCTGCACCGCGGCGAGAAATTCAGCATGGAGCAGGACGAAGAGTCCGGCAATATGCCCCAGGAGGGCCAGCAGGGCGATGCCGCAATGGACGGGATTCCTCAGGGCCACCGTCAAAATGCCGGCTACGACGCTGACGCCGGCGAAGTACGCGAAGAAAACCGGAACCATCTAGGAAGGATCTTGCGGAGGGGTCAGTGCTGCCACCTGATGCGGGAATTTGTACCGGTAGGCGCGGCTGTCCGCGTCGTTCTTTTCCTGGTTATGGGCGTAGAGATACCGCTTTGCGTCTTCTATGTGCTGCTCGCCCACGTCGTACAGCTTCGCCTTATCGAAGATCAGGGACCGTTTGTCGGCGGTAGAATACTCATACATCTTCGTCATTGCAAGGGCATTCACCGGGCACGCCTCGACGCAATATCCGCAGAACACGCACTTGGTAATGTCGATGTAGAACTCGGTCGCGTAGCGGGAGAGCGGCCGGTCCGGATTCTCGGCGCTGACGACCTTGATGCAGCGGGAGGGGCATGCCGCCTCGCACAAATCGCAGCCGACGCACCGCTCCTCCCCGTCGTCGTAGCGCAGCAGTCCCAAGGCGCCGCGGTGCGCGTCGGGAATCGTCCGCTTCTCCCGGGGATATTCGAAGGTGACGGGCTTGACGAACATGTGCCGGAACACCACGCGCATGGCCGTGCGAATCTCAGAGAAGGAAAAGGCGTCCCACACCGTCCGCAGCAGACTCTTTTCTTGAGTCCCGGCGCTCATGCCCGCGTTCCTTTCAGTTTTTCGATCGTCACCCGGGTCAACTTGAATGACGGCACGCTGGTCACGGGGTCCGTCACGCACTCCGTCAGGTCTTTCACCGGCGGTTGGTTGAAGTGCTCGGGAAAGAAGCAGGTGCCCACTGCGAGGTCCGGGTCGGCCTCAGCCTTCATCTCGACACTGCCTCTGCCGGATGTGACGCGGACGGCATCATGCTCACCGATCTGAAGCCGGGCCAGATCGTCCGGGTGCATCTTCAGATGTCCTTTATTGGGATAGAGTTTGATCAACCCCGAGGCGCGGGTGGAGAGTTTCCCGGAATGATAGAGCACCTGGCCAAGCATCAGCGAGAACGATCCTGCCGGCGCGGTGTCACCGCGTAACGCGTACCGAGCCCCGACGTCCTGCGCGTAGCCCTGCGACAGATAGCTCTCGGGATGCGCCTGAACCGGCCGCGGTTCGCCGAGGTTGTAGTAGCCGGGCAATAATTTCATGATCTCCGACTGCACGGCCTGCGGGCTGTCGTAGTCCATCCGCGCGCCGAGTGCTTGACCCAGAGCGACAAAAATCTCCCAGTCGGGGCGCGCTTCCTCGAACAGGTCCAACGCCTCCCGCACCCGGTTCACCCTGCCCTGGAGATCCGTGAACGTGCCGTTCTTCTCGGCAAACGTGGATGCGGACAACACGACATGCGCCAGCTGCGCCGTTTCCGTCAGGAATGGGTCCTGACAGATCAGGAGGTCCAGTTTCTCCAACGCCTCCTTCACACGGGTGCCGCTCGGCAGCGTCGCGAGCGGGTTCTCGCCAACGACGTATAACGCCTTGATCGCGCCGCGGCGGCAGCGATCCAGAATCTCCATGAGATTCGCACTCGTGGCGGGTTGGGCGTCCGGCAGGGACACGTCCCACACGCGGGCGAACTTTGCACGGGCTTCTTCGTCGGCATACGAGGACTGGCCGGGAAGAAGTTCCGGCGCCACGCCCATATCCACGGCGCCCTGCTCGTTCACTTCCTCCGGAATCGCATTGATGCCGCATCCGGGTTTGTTGAGCTTTCCTGTCACCCACGCCAGGTCCACGAGGTTCAGAACGGCGGTATAGCCGTCGGCCCGGCGGACCACGCCTTCCCCGCATAGAATGATGGCACGCGGCGATTCGGCATACATGCGCGCCGCTTCGAGAATCGCCTCCTTGGAGGCCCCGACCTGATTGGTCACGGTGTCCCATGAAAGACCGGCGACGGCATGCTTCAACGCGGCAAATGCTTCGGGGGCGGCGCCGACGGCGGCTTCGTCCACCAAGTCTTGCTCGACCACCGCTTTCACCAGCGCTTGGATGAAGGCCGCTTCTCCGGCGGGCGCAATGGGCAAAGGGTGGGAGGCTAATTTGGCGATATTCGTGAGCGTCGGGTGCGCAACAATCACCTGCGCCCCGTAGACGCGGATCGCCTCCTTCACCCGGAGACTCGTGATCGGATTCGTCTCGGTGATGTCCGTGCCGATCAGCAACAGCGTCTTGGCTTTCGTGATGTCTTCATAGCTGTTCATCATGCGGCCGATACCGACGGCCTTTTGCATCGCCCGCGTGAAATTCAGATGCCCATACCGGGCGCTGCTGTCCAGCTGGTTGGTGCCGATCACGGCGCGCATAAGTTTCTGGAACAGGTACAGCTCTTCGTTGGTACACCGTGCAGTGATCAAGCCTGCGATCGCGTTCGGTCCATGCGCCGCCTTGATCGCCGAGAGCCGCTCGACGACGACCTCCATCGTCTCGTACCAGGATTTGGGGACCAGCCCGTCATCCGTGCGGAGGAGCGGCATGCCCAGCCGCTCCTTGCTGTCGATGTACTGGAACCCGAACCGCCCGCGAACGCAGAGCCCGCCATGGCCCTTGGCCGTCTCGGCGCGGTCGCCCCACTTGTTCTTCCAGGACAACGGCGACGTGATGCGCTGGACGTCCCGCCCGCTGGTTTCGAGATGGATCTGGCAGCCGTCCGCGCAGTACGCGCACGTGCTGGTGGTCTTCTTCAGTTGCCACGGCTTGTAGACATACTTGGAATATTTGTTCGTGATGGCGCCGACCGGGCAGACCGCGAGGCAATCCCCGTCGAATTCGCAGTACAGGCCGACATCGCCCTTGGCCACGACATGCGTCGTGCCTTCCTTCTTAAAGAACTGCAGGGCATCCACCATCTGCACATCCTTGCAGATGTTGATGCACTCGCCGCACAAAATGCAGCGGTTCATGTTGATGTCCAGCACGAGGCTCCTGCGGTCTTCGGGAAGCCCCTTGGGTTTGGCGTTCACGAGGTTCTGCACGCCATGCTGGAACGCCATGTCCTGCAACTCGCAGTGCCCGTCCGCGTCGCACACCGGGCAATCGAGGGGATGGATCGTCAGATGCTTTTCAACGGCTTTCTTGCGCGCGGCATGCAGGTCATCCCCTTCACAGCGCACGACCATGCCCGCTTCGGCCTTTGCCGTGCAGGAACGAACCGGCGCCTTCTTGCCTTCGACCATCACGAGGCACATGCCGCAGGAGCCGAACGGATCGAAGGTATAGTGATAGCACATGGCCGGAATGATCTTGCCGGTCTGCGAAATCACGTCATACAGAGACACCCCAGCCTTCGACTGCACGGGTTGGCCGTCGATGGACAGCTCGATGCTGGGGGCCTCGGCATCGGGAGTCGTGACCGGTTTCAACGCCATCTACTTACCTCATTCCTCATCATCTATCACACTCACCCATGACTATATCGTACGTGCCAAAGATGGTCACCACGTCGGCGATCATATAGCCCTTCGCCATGTAGTCGAATGCGCCCATATGAATGAAGGAGGGCGCGCGGATTTTGAGCCGATAGGGTTTGCCTTCGCCGTTGCTCACGATGTAAAAGCCCAGCTCGCCTTTCGCGGCCTCCGTCCCGCAATAGATCTCGCCCTTCGGCGGCTTGAATCCTTCCGAGAACAATTTGAACTGCTGGATCATGCTCGCGAGGTCGTTGAACACCTTGTCTTTCGGAGGCAGCGTGATGCTGGGCACACTGGCCATCACCGGTCCGTCGGGAAGTTTTTCCAGGAGCTGCTTCACCATCTTCAAGCTCTGCCGCATTTCCTCGACCCGGATCCAATACCGATCATACGTGTCGCCGTTTTTCCCCACGGGCACGCTCCAGTCGCATTCGCCGTAGGCCGCGTAGGGTTCGAATTTCCGGAGGTCGTAGTCCACCCCGGAGCCGCGCAACGTCGGTCCGCTCAACCCGAAGCTGATGGCGTCCTCCGCGGAGATGACGGCCACGCCCTTCGTGCGCGACAGCCAGATGCGGTTCGTCTCGAGAAATGTGACATATTCATCGATCTTCGGCGGGAAGTAGTCCACGAATCGTCGGAGCTTCTCGATCAGCTCGGGCGTGAAGTCACGCTCGACGCCGCCGATGCGATACCAACTGGTCGTGAGCCGCGCCCCGCACAGCTCGTCGAAGAAGTCCAAAAGAATTTCCCGGTCGCGGAACGTGTAAAAGAACACCGTCATCGCGCCGATATCGAGGGCCTGCGTGCCGAGCCAGAATTGGTGGCCGATGATGCGCTGGATCTCGGCCACGATCGTGCGGAGATATTCCGCGCGCGGCGGAATCGTGATGCCCACAAGCTTTTCCACCGCCCGGCAATAGGCGAAGTTGTTGTACATCGCGCAGATGTAATCGAGGCGGTCGGTGTGGGGAATGAACTGATGGTACGTCCCGTCTTCCGCCAGCTTCTCCACGCCGCGATGGAGGTATCCCATCACCGGCGTCGCCTTGACGATCCGCTCGCCTTCCAGCGCCAGCACCACCTTCAACACGCCGTGCGTGCTGGGGTGCTGCGGCCCCATGTTGAGCATCATCTCCTCGGTGCGCAGCGTCGGCAGCGCCCGGTTTTCGGGATGTTCGGGGTCGACCTTGTAGACGGTCGTGCGTTGATCTTCGAGCGGTTGTTTCATGAAACGTGCGGCTGTTCCCCGGTCAATTCTTCTCGCCGATGAAGGAGAAGGTGTCGCGCCATCCCTTGCCCCGCAGCGGGAAGTCCTTCCGCAGCGGATAGCCTTCGGGATAGTCGTCCGGCATCAGGATGCGAATGAGGTTCGGGTGGTTCCGGAAACGGATGCCCATCATGTCGAACACTTCGCGCTCCATGAAATCCGCGCCCTTCCAGATATTCGTCATGGAATCCACGATGCAGTCGTCTTCCGGCACGCGCGTCTTCACCCGGATGCGCGCACGGCGGCGGATCGAATAGACCTCGTACACGACCTCGAACCGTTCCGCCTCGTCCGGCCAGTCCACGGAACTGACGTGCACGATGTAGTCGTAATCCATGTCCGGATTGTCATGCAGGTACCGGCAGATCTCGTGGATGTGCTCGCGCGAAACCTGAACGGCCAAATCCCCGCGCCACTCCACGGCCCGCTGAAAGCCGGCGGGAAAGACCTGCTGGATGCGTTCTGCAACCGGATGCATGCTACGTCTTCATCACTTCCGGAGGTTTCTTATAGAAGACCGATCGCTGCATGATGCGGTCCTGCAGTTTGAGGATGCCGTCGAACAAGGCCTCGGGCGTGGGCGGGCAACCGGGCACATACATGTCCACCGGCACGAAGCGATCCACGCCCTGCACCACGCTATAACTGTCGTAGATGTTCCCGGAGGTCGCGCACGAGCCCATCGCGATGACATAGCGAGGCTCGGGCATCTGATCGTAGATTTTCCGGATGACCGGGGCCATGCGCACGCACACCGTCCCGGCGACGATCATCAAATCGGACTGCCGGGGCGACGCGCGGAACACGCCGGCGCCATACCGGTCAATGTCGTACCGCGCCGAGACCGCGGCGATCATCTCGATGGCGCAGCACGCCAGACCGAATGTCATCGGCCACAACGAGCCTTTGCGCGCCCAGTTCACGGCCTTCTCCAGCGTCATGAGATGAATCCCCGTGCCGCCGTCCTTCTGGTGCCCATGGCCCACCTGGATCAGGCCCGGACTGTTTTTCTCGTCGGCTGTCACGTGACTAGTCCCATTCCAACGCGCCCTTCTTCCATGCATAGATGTACCCGACCACGAACAATGCGATGAAAATCACCATCTCCGCCATCCCGATCATGCCAATCTTGTCGAAGGCCACGGCCCATGGGTAGAGGAACAGGATCTCGATATCGAAGATGACGAAGAGCATGGCGATGATGTAATAGCGGACGGGAAAGGGCATCCGGGCGTCCGAAAATGGTTCGCTGCCGCACTCGTACACGCTCAATTTTTCCGCATCCGGGAGCTTCGGCTGCACGAAGTGGCTGAGGATCAGGGTGCCGGCGCCGAACGCGAAGGCCACTGCGATGAAGACGAGAATCGGGAAATAATCAGAGAGGTAGTACAGGAGGTGTTCGGTTCCACTCACTGGATGGTCCCTCAAAATTAGGATACATCACGGTACCATAACGGGGACTGAGTCAGAAGTGTAACATCGCGATTTTATGCAAAGCAATGGTCCAAAGGACCTCACGGGGGCATCTAGAAGCCCCAGATTTTGGGGTCATGAGGGAGAGAAGAACTTAGGCCGGAGACGGCTCGTCGTCAGAATGCGCCTGACGGCGCATCTTTCCGGAAGGCATTT
>VBOG01000110.1 GCA_005877815.1 Nitrospirota bacterium | reverse complement strand
GACAAATCCCGACGGGACGTCTGTGGTTCTTGGCCCTGTCGGACGGAGGCTGCTATTACTACTGACCTAGCGCTTATCATCATTGCCGTTGCGGTCGGCGCGTGTCTCGGCGCCTGGTTGTTTTGGATCATCCAAGGTAGGGTCGCCGCATCCCGGTTCAGGGACGCGGAGGATCGGGCCGCACAGATCATCCGTGCCGCGGAAAAAGAGGCCGAAACCAGGGCCCGGGAGGCAAAGCTCGAGGCGAAAGATCTGATCGTCCAGGCCAAGGCTGACCTGGACAAGGAGATCCGCAAAGTGGCCAACTGCGAGCGGCGGGAAGCAGAACTACAGACGAAAGACCGGGCCACGACATTGAAAGAGCAGGCCTTGGCCGAAAAGCAGGCTGAGGCAGAGCATCTGGTCAAGGAGCGGGTGGCGGCCTTGGAGCATGCTTCGGGCATGACGGCTGACGAAGCCAGGACACGGTTACTACTTGAAGTAGAGAAAGAGGCCAAATTCGACGCCGCCAAAATGGTCAGCCGTATCCAGGAGGAGGCCAAAGAAACCGCCGACCGTGAGGCGAAGGAAATCATTACCCGGTCCATCCAGCGGATTACCCGCGACTATGTCACTGAATCCACCATCTCGGTCGTCTCCATCCCGAACGACAGCATGAAGGGCCGCATCATTGGGCGAGAGGGACGGAACATCAGAGCCCTCGAAGCCGTCACGGGCGTGGACCTCGTGGTGGATGAAACCCCCGAGGCGGTCATGATCTCCGGATTCGATCCTCTCCGGCGGGAGATCGCCAAAGTGTCGCTGGAGCGATTGATGGCGGACGGGCGCATCCATCCGACCAGGATTGAAGAGGTGGTAGAGAAGGTCAAAAAAGACATCGATAAGCTGATGATCGAGGAGGCCGAGAAGATCCTTTTCGAACTGGGCATCCCCGGCGTGCATTCTGAGATCGTCAAGTTACTGGGACGGCTGAAGTACCGGACCAGCTATGGACAGAACAACCTCTATCATGCCCGGGAAGCGGCCTATATCTGCGGCATCATGGCGTCCGAACTCGAATTAAACGTCAAGCTGGCGCGGCGCGGCGCGTTGATGCATGACATGGGGAAGGCGCTGAGTCAGGAAGAAGAAGGGCCGCACGCGATCATCGGGGGAGACTTCGCCAAGAAATATGGGGAAGAGCCAAGGGTCGTGAATGCCATTGCCGCACATCACGAGCAGGTGGAGCCGATTTGTGCGGAAACGGTGCTTGTCGCGGCCGCGGAGGCCCTCTCGGCCGCCCGCCCCGGCGCCCGTCGCGAGACCGTGGAGGCTTACATCAAGCGCCTGGAGAAGCTCGAAAAATTGGCGGTCGATTACAAGGGAGTGGAGAAGGCCTACGCGATTCAGGCGGGACGCGAGATCCGCGTCATCGTGAGGCAGGAAGCTATTTCGGACGCGGAATGCGCGATACTCTCCCGCGATCTCGCGAGAAAAATTGAACAGGAACTCACGTACCCCGGCCAGATCAAGGTGACGGTGATCCGGGAGAGCCGGTATTCCGACATCGCAAAATAGCCGCAGGAGCGGCGCCATGAAGATTCTGTTTATCGGCGACATCATGGGAGAGCCAGGGCGAAAAACCGTGGCGCGCCAGGTGCCGCGGTTTGTGAGCGAACGAGGTGTCGACCTCGTCATTGGCAACGCGGAAAATGCGGCGGGGGGCTTCGGCATCACCCCGGACATCGCGCGGGAACTATTCAAGGCTGGCCTCCACGTCATTACGACCGGCAATCACGTCTGGGACAAAAAAGAGATCGTCGACTACATCAAGGACGAACCGCGGCTTCTGCGTCCGGCGAACTATCCCGAAGGCGTGCCGGGGCGTGGCAGTGTGGTGGTGTCCACCATGGCCGGCGACAAGGTCGGCATCGTGCAATTGATGGGAAGGGTCTCGATGCCCACGCTCGACTGTCCGTTTCGAATCGGATGGTCTGAGGTCCAGGCGCTCAAACAGGAAACCGCGACGATTGTGGTGGACATGCACGCCGAGGCTACCTCTGAAAAAGTGGCGATGGGCTGGTATCTCGATGGCGAGGTCAGCGGCGTGTTTGGAACCCACACGCATGTCCAGACAGCAGACGAGCGAATCCTGCCGAAAGGCACGGCATATCTCACGGAGACCGGCATGACCGGGCCAAGCGACTCGGTGATCGGCATCAAGAAAGAGATCGCCATCGAAAAGTTCCTGACGCAGATGCCGCGGCGCTTTGAAGTGGCTCCCGGTCCATGCGTCTTTTCCGCAGTGCTGTTCGAAGTCGATACCGTCGTCCGGAAGGCCGTCTCCATCGAGCGGCTCCGCATTCACGATTGATGGTCTCCGGTCCCCCGCGAGCCGTCCTCACCGTGTCTGCGCTCAATGCCATCCTGCGGGCTCACCTCGAACCCGCATTCGCCGGTGTGTGGGTTGAAGGGGAGCTCTCGAATCTTCGCACGCCCTCATCGGGGCATTCTTATTTCACGCTCAAAGATGCCGCAAGTCAGCTGAAGGTGGTGGTCTTCCGCTCGGTGGCGCGGACCCTGAAGTTTGCCCTCAAGGACGGCGCCTGCCTGATCTGCCGGGGACGCGTCACGGTGTACGAGCCGAAGGGGGAGTATCAGCTGGTGGTGGAATACGCCGAGCCGAAGGGGATCGGCGCACTGCAACTCGCGTTCGAGCAACTGAAGGAACGGCTGACCGCAGAGGGGTTGTTCGATCCGAAGAGAAAGCGCGCGCTGCCGCTGTTTCCCCGACGCATCGGCGTCGTCACCTCTTCGACCGGTGCGGCGTTCCGGGACATTGTGCAGGTTGTCCATAAACGCTTTCCGAATGTTGAGATCTTGCTGAATCCGGTGGCGGTGCAGGGGCCTGAGGCAGCCGGCGAGATCGCACGCGCGATCCGGGAACTGAACGACATCGATGGGGTAGATGTGCTGATCGTTGGACGCGGGGGGGGATCTCTGGAGGATCTCTGGCCCTTCAATGAGGAGGGTGTGGCTCGTGCCATTGTCTTGTCCCGCATTCCGGTGGTCTCGGCGGTGGGGCATGAGACGGATTACACCATCGCCGATTTTGTCGCCGATGTGCGTGCTCCCACGCCGTCTGCGGCCGCCGAACTGGTCGTCAGAGATCGTCAGGATCTGCTGAAGCGGCTCCAGGGGTTTTGGAACCGGGCCGTGCAGGCCGTCCGGGTGCGGATACGGGATTGCCGCGCCCGTGTCGAGTCGGAACGCCGAGCGCTGCTCGGACCCGCCGCCCGGATTCAACGCGCGATGCAGCGACGCGACGACTTGGAGATTCGATTACGGAAGGCGTGGACGGCCAGAATCGGTGAGGGCAGGACGGCGTTGCAGGCGCTGCGCCATGATCTCCTTCTAAAAAATCCATTGCAACGCATCCGCCAGGCCTTGGCAATGTTGCCGCATCTGCACTCGAGGCTTCGCCAGCAGATGCAGGTGATCCTTGAACTGTGTCGCCGGTCGTTGCAAGAATCCATGGTCGGTCTCCACTCGAGGAGCCCTTTGGCTGTGCTCGCCCGTGGCTATAGCATTACCCGGCGCTGGCCGGACATGATGCTGGTGAGACGGGCGTCGGATGTGGCAGAAGGGGAGGCCGTACACGTCCGGTTGTCCGCCGGGGAATTGATTTGCGAGGTCAGACGGGTGACGGAAGAGCCGTTGATTCGCAGGACCGAGGGCGTATAATGCGGTCGTGCCGTACGATTGACATGCGAGGAGATTGTGGCGACCGTCAAATTTGAAGAGGCTTTGGCCCGTCTCGAAACCATCGTGAGTGAGTTGGAGCGAGGGGATTTGACCCTGGACGACTCGATGCGGATCTTCGAAGAGGGCATGAAACTCTCGAAGACCTGCCTCAAAATGCTCGAGGATGCCGAGCGCAAGGTGGAGATTCTCGTGCGGGACAAGGACGGCCATAAACGCGCGCGGACGTTTGAACTCGACGTCATGACCGGCATGGGGCAAGAGCGAGAAGAGGACACCGAAGGCGGTAAGAATGGTGGAACTGCGTCCGAGTGATCAGGTCACGGAGCGTTTGGACGTCGTGATGGTTCATCGTGGGCTGGCGGAGAGCCGGGCGCGTGCGCAAGGGTTGATCATGGCGGGCGCCGTCCGCGTAGCTGGCGCGGCGTCGTCCCGGGCGTCGCAGAAGGTCTCCGTCGACGCGGACATCGAGATCATCGGCCCGGAGCATCCCTTCGTGAGCCGCGGCGGGGTCAAGCTCGCGGCCGCCTTGGATGCCTTCAACGTCACAGTGCAGGGAACGATCGCCCTCGATGTCGGCGCGTCCACGGGAGGCTTCACTGATTGCCTGCTTCAGCGAGGCGCGGCGAAAGTCTTTGCGGTGGATGTCGGCTATGGCCAATTCGCCTGGCGGCTCCGTCAAGATTCCAGGGTCGCGGTGATTGAACGGTGCAACGCGAGATTTTTGGATCGCCGCTTGATCCCCGATGCCGTTCAGCTGGCCGTGGTCGATGTGTCCTTCATTTCACTGAGACTCGTTCTGCCGGCCGTTGCGCCATGTCTGTCGGAGAACGCGCATGTCGTGGCTTTGCTGAAGCCTCAGTTCGAGGTCGGCAAAGGCAAAGTGGGAAAAGGTGGTATCGTGCGTGATGATGACCTTCGCCGTGAAGTGGTGGCCGAGGTGCGAGCGGCGTTGGAAGCCCAGGGCTGGTGGTGGGAGGCTGACATGCTCTCCCCCCTTGTCGGGCAAAAAGGCAACATCGAGTATTTGATCAAGCTGAAGCGAGGTTGAGGATGAGGGACGCCGGATGAAAATTCTTGTGACCGGAGGGGCCGGTTTTATCGCGTCGCACATCGTGGATCGGTTCATCGAAGAAGGCCATGAAGTAGTAGTAGTGGACAACCTTTCAACTGGTCAACGCCGTAATATTAATGCGGCTGCGAACTTTTACCAAGCTGACATCCAGGGGCGTTGGCTCGAGCGGGTGTTTCGGCGTGAACGGCCTGCCGTCGTCTGCCACCATGCCGCGCAGATTGATGTCCGACGATCCGTGCAGGATCCTTTCTTTGACGCCCAGGTGAATGTCATGGGCACGTTGAAGGTGTTTCAGAACGCCGTGAAGTACGGCGTCCGAAAAGTGATCTTCGCCTCTTCGGGTGGAGCGGTGTACGGCGAACCCCAGTTGTTGCCGGTGTCCGAGGACCATCCGACGCGCCCGACCTCCCCGTACGGCATCAATAAGGCCATTGGAGATGAATATCTGCGCTACTTCCGTGACAGCTGCGGCCTGGAATACGTCAGCTTGCGCTACGCGAACGTCTATGGTCCGCGGCAGGACGGGAACGGCGAAGCGGGGGTCGTTGGGATTTTTTCCCAAAAGATGCTGAATGGCGATCAGCCGGTCATCAACGGCAACGGACGCCAGACGCGTGATTTCATCTATGTGGATGACATCGTCGAAGCCAATGTGGCCGCGCTCACCAAGACGGCCCACGGCATCTATAACGTCGGCACCGGGCAGGAGACCACTATTAATGAGTTGTTCGGGATTCTGGCCAAATTGATCAACCCCGCCGTTCGCGAAGTCCACGGGCCCGCGAAGAAGGGGGAGCAGCAGCGGATTGCCTTAGACGCCGGCCGGTTGCAACGAGAATTGGAGTGGGAGACGAAAGTGCCGCTGCAGGATGGACTCGCGAAGACAGTGGAATATTACCGCCAGACCGTCCGAACGCTCTCGACTTAGTAGTGGGGGACTGACGGATCAATCTGACTCGACCAGGCCTCGATCCCGCCCGTCAGGTTCTTAACGTTCTTAAATCCTTGCTGCAGCAGAAATTGCGTCGCATCCATGCTGCGCATTCCCTTATGGCATTGCATGACGATTTCCGCCTGGGGATCCAGTTTCTTATATTCCGAGCCAAGCGTGCCGAGCGGAATCAGTTGCGCGCCTTGGATTTTGGCGATGTTGTATTCCCACGGTTCCCTCACGTCTATCAGGACTACTTTCTCTCCTTTATCCAGTTTTTGCTTCAATTCCTGCACCGTGATCGTGAAGCC